>DASWGX010000118.1:0-7243 GCA_036393455.1 Polyangiaceae bacterium | reverse complement strand
CATCCGAAAGAGCGTCGCGCCCCCGCCGGCCCTGGCGTAATTCCAGCCGCCCGCGTTAGGCCTGGCGATGGCAGCGAAGTTCTTCTAGGCTCGCGCGCCCATGAGCACCGACAAACTCGCCATCGTCGTCGGCGGCGGCCCCGCCCCCGGTATCAACAGCGTCATCGGCGCCGCGTCGATCAGAGCCTGCCTGAGCGGGCTCGACGTCGTCGGCCTGCGCGACGGCTTTTCTTCGATCATGAAGGGGGACTCCTCGAACGTCACTCCGCTCTCGATCGAGGCAGTCTCCCGGATCCATTTCCGGGGCGGTTCCGTGCTGAGAACGTCGCGTGCAAACCCGACCAAGGATCCGGCGCACCTCGACAACTGCATCCGCACCCTGAAGAGCATGGGCGTCGACAAGCTGATCTCCATCGGCGGCGACGACACGGCCTTCTCTGCCATGACGCTGGCCAAGCACTCGGGTGGCAGCTTGCGCGTTGTTCACGTGCCGAAGACGATCGACAACGACCTCGAGCTGCCCGAAGGCATCCCGACTTTCGGCTATCAGACGGCGCGCCACGTCGGCGTCAACATCGTGCGCGACCTCCTGACCGACGCGCGCACGACGTCGCGCTGGTATTTCGTCGTGGCGATGGGCCGCAAGGCGGGTCATCTCGCGCTCGGCATCGGCAAGGCCGCCGGCGCGACGCTCACCGTGATTCCGGAAGAGTTCGGCACCAAGATGCTCACGCTCGGGACCATCGTCGACGTCGTGGCCGGCGCCATCGTCAAACGGCGTGCGTACGGGCGTCCCGACGGCGTCGCGGTGCTCGCCGAGGGACTCGTCGAGCACCTGGATCCCGATGAGCTCAGCCGCTTCGCCGACGTCGAACGCGACGAGCACGATCACATCCGCTTGAGCGAAGTCAACTTCGGCGATCTGATGAAGCACCGGGTTCGCGAGCGCATGAAGGCGCTCGGGCTCGACTTGAGCTTCGTGACGAAAGACATCGGCTACGAGCTCCGCAGCTGCGATCCGATCCCGTTCGACATGGAGTACACGCGCGACCTCGGTTACTGTGCCGCCAAGTTCCTGCTCGAAGGCGGCTCCGGAGCGATGGTCACGATCCTGAACGGGCACTTCAAGCCGATGCGCTTCGAGGACATGCTCGACCCGGCGACGGGCCGCACGCGGGTGCGGATGGTCGACGTGGACACCGAGCACTACAAGATCGCGCGCCGCTACATGCTGCGCCTGCGGCGCGACGATTTCACGAACCACGACGAGCTCTCCAGGCTCGCGGCCGCGGCGAACCTCGAGGTCGAGGCCTTCAGAAGCCAGTTCGAATACCTGGTGCGGGACGAAGCCCCTCCCCTCACCTTCGCTCGGTAACGTCCCGCGCCCAACGCGCCGCTCCCGCGTCATGATCGTCGGCGTCCCCAAGGAAACGAAAGCCCACGAGTACCGCGTGGGCATGCTGCCGGTCGGCGCAGAAGAGCTGGTCCGCGCCGGCCACCGCGTGCTGGTCCAACGCGACGCCGGGCTCGGCAGCGGCCTTCCCGACGACGCCTACGCGCGCGTGGGGGCGGAGCTCTCGGGCGCGGAGGACGTCTGGGGAGCAAGCGAGCTCGTGGTCAAAGTCAAGGAGCCGCAGCCCGAAGAGCTCGCGATGCTGCGCGCCGGCCAGCTCGTCTTCGCGTACTTTCACTTCGCGGCGGACGAACGGCTGACTGCGGCCGTGGTCGCTTCCGGCTGCACCGCGATCGCCTACGAAACGCTCCAGGACCGGCACGGCCAGCTCAGGCTGCTCACACCCATGAGCGAGGTCGCGGGGCGCATGAGCATCCAGGAGGGAGCCAAATACCTCGAACGCCCGCAGGATGGCCGCGGCATCCTGCTCGGCGGCGTTCCCGGCGTGGAGCCGGCGCACATCACCGTGCTCGGCGGCGGCGT
Source organism: Polyangiaceae bacterium (assembly GCA_036393455.1). GTDB lineage: Bacteria > Myxococcota_A > Polyangia > Polyangiales > Polyangiaceae > DASWGX01. Next base: position 5,307 of record DASWGX010000118.1, on the reverse strand, counting down.
GGTGGGCTCGAACGCGGCCAAGGTCGCGGCCGGCTTCGGAGCCAGCGTGTTCGTACTGGACACGAGCGTCGAGCGACTGCGCTACCTCGACGACGTCATGCCGCAAAACGTGACCACTCTCTTCAGCGATCGCCATACGATCGTGAACCAGCTCGAGAAAGCGGACCTGGTGATCGGCGCCGTCTTGATCCGCGGTGCCCGCGCGCCGCGGCTCGTGCTGCGCGACGACCTTCGCTACATGAAGCCCGGCGCCGTGATCGTGGACGTCGCGATCGATCAAGGTGGCTGCGTCGAGACGTCGCGCCCCACGTCGCACGACAACCCTACCTTCATCGTCGACCGCATCGTTCACTACTGCGTCACCAACATGCCGGGCGCGGTGGGACGCACCAGCACGTACGCCTTGTGCAACGTGACCCTGCCCTACGTGCTCCACATTGCCAACGGCGGGCTGCCGGGCGCCATCGCAAACAACGCGGATCTGGCTTCCGCGATCAACGTGCACCGCGGCGCCGTGACGAATCAGGCCGTCGCCGAGACCTTCGGCCTCCCCTACACGCCGTACGCCTGAGGCGCCGTCAGACGCTGAGCACCTGGCGCTCGGTGAGGCAGAACGCGACGCCCTTTTCGTAGTACGCGGCTTCGTTCACGAACACGGGATAAAGCACGCGGCCGGGCTCCACCTCGAGCCGGTACACTTCGCCGTCGTAACCGAGGAAGATCGGGGCGCCGTTCTCCAGCGCTTGATAGTCGCGATCCTGGAGCTCGGGGTGGACGGCCGCCGTGGGCGCGCCGCTCGCGTCGCGCGGGTAGTCCTCTCTGCGGACGTAAGTGAAGCATTCGAGCTTGCCGCTTCCGCGTTCGGGCGCCGCCCCCCGGTTGTGCGCTTCGACGAAATCGAGGCACGCGCCGAGCGTGCGCTCCATGAACGCGAGCGTTTCCGCCCGCAACACGCCTTGCGGCGTGGGACCGAACTCGAGCGTCACGCCGCGCGCGAAGGCCGAGGCCAGCGATCGCCGCGGCAACGACTCGTCCAGCCAGGAGAAGACGCGAACCTCTTCGTCGTGCGCCTGCGCCCACGCGGCGAGCTCTAGATTGAAGGGAGCGTGGTTCACCAGCACGATGGTTTTTTTCATCGCCGCGGTCGTCGTGTGCAAATCGAAAACGACGTCCGCCGGCCACGCGCCCGCCGCACCGATCTCGCCGAGAATCGTTCTGGCGCGCTCGACTTCGTAGGCTCCCGCGTCCAGGTCTTCCAGGCTTTCCGGCGCGAAGCTCCGATTCAAATCGCGATCGACGTAGCGGACGACGAGCTCGCGCGCTCTGGGGTTGCCGATGAAAAGGCGCGTCTCGAAGCTCGGGCGCGTCGCGAGCTCCGGGCGCCGCCGCCATTTGTCGACGAGCACGCCCCCGGCCATCTCGTTGCCGTGCGTGGCACCCACGATGGCGACCCGGCGGACGTCACTCGGCTTCGACATCCCACGCGTCTTTGCACGGCGGGCTCAGCGCTGCAAAGCGCTGCGCGAGCGCGGGCGAGCACCGGCTAGCCCTCGCCTCGCGAGGTCGGATCCCGCCCGCCGGCCGCGACGTCGAGGCCGGCGCGGGCCGCGATGCTCGCCACCACGGCGCGATGCGCCGGGTTTTCGAGCACCGAAAGGTCACGCCGGACGAGCGGCCCTCGAGCATACGCCGCGACGAGCCGATCGAAGCGAGCCTCCGACGCTTCCAGGCGGCGCCGGAGCTCGGCGTCCGCGCCCGCCGCCGCGGCGAGTGCATCGATGATCGCGTGGGCAACGTGGCTCGAGTGGCAGACCAAGAGCTGATCGACTCCCGCGCGAAGCGCCATCACCGCGGCCTTTGCGCAGCCGAAGTGCCGGGTGATCGCGCCCATCTCGAGGTCGTCGCTGAAAACGACGCCGTCGTAGCCGAGCCGATCTCGCAAGAAACCGCCGAGCACGGCTTCGCTCAGGGTCGCCGGATGCGCCGCGTCCACCGCGTCGAACACGACGTGGGCCGTCATCAACGACGCCACGCCGGCTTTTACCGCGGCCGCGAACGGCACGAGCTCTACGGCCTCCATGCGCGCCAGCGCGTGCGGCACGCGCGGCAGATCGTGGTGCGAGTCTTGCCGCGTATCGCCGTGGCCCGGAAAGTGTTTGCCGCACGCTGCGATGCCCGCTTCCTGCAGGCCGCGCAGCATAGCCGCGCCGAGCTCGGCGACGCGCGCCGGATCGCGCCCGAAAGAGCGATCGCCAATCACGGGATTTTGCGGGTTCGTATCGACGTCCAGCACCGGCGCGAAGTCGAGATCGACTCCTACGGCACGAAGCTCGGTCCCGATGAGCTTGCCGAGCGCGCGCGCGAGCCCGGCGTCGCCCGCGAGCCCGACCGTGCGCAGCGACGGCAGCGCGGTGAAGCCGTCACGCAGGCGCGCCACGCGCCCGCCCTCCTGATCGACACCGACGAGCAAGGGACGACCCGCGCGGCGCTTGACGTCGCAGACGAGCTCCGCCAGCTCGACGGGCGACGCGACGTTGCGGCGGAAAAGGATCACCCCGCCGACTCCGCGCCGCAGCAGCTCCTCGAGCGCAGGCGACGACGCCACGCCGTCGAAGCCCACGACCAAGCGTCGCGACGCCAGCGCTTCCAGCGACTTCGATGCGCGCGCCGTCACCGGCGAAGCCTCGATCACTCCAGTGCGGAAGTGATGTCCGAGCCGATCGAATCGAGCGCGTCGAGCTGCTTGCTCGGTGGCTTCGGCGCGGCAGCCGGCGCCGCCGCTGGCGCTGCGGCGGGGGCGGCCGCTGGCGCTGCTGCCGGCGCAGCTTGGGCAACCGGTCGTGCTCGCGGCCCTGATTCTTGCGAGACGTTCCCGGGCTTCGCCGCGACTTCTGGCTCTGGTTCGGCGGGTACCGGCTCTTCCTCTTTCTTGGTTTCGACCCGCTCGAGCGCGCGCTGAGTCAGCTTCAGATGTTCTTGCTGCTCCTTGGCGCTGAGCCCGCTCGGCTCCGACGCTTCCTGCACGGCTCGCGCCTTGATCTCCTGGACCGCCGCTTTCGAGTCGTCCCCCGAACCCGCCCAGAGCACCGCTCCCGCGACGAGCGCGACGCCGGCACACAGGCCGATCCAGAGCATCGGGCTCGTCTTCTGCATCGGGATGGCGTCGAGGCCGTCCGCCGCAGCTCGCGATCTACTGCTCTCTGCCATGCCTCATTGGCTCCGCGAGGAGGTTAGCTGACACGAGCACCCAGGCAAATACTTACGGGTTTTCAACACGAACGGCAGCACGCAAAAGGTCACAACGGCACGGCTCGAGCGAGACTTCAGCGGATATCCGATCTCCATTCCTTCGGTTCCCCGCACGGGCAACACTTCCGGGTCGCGCTCGGCCGCAAGGCCGACGGGTGGCGCGCCGATGCTACGAACCCAGCGGCTTACCGAGGACGGCGCCTGCGCCGGTCGAGAGCACCTCCAAGACCCGCCCGTGATCTCGGAGGCGCAGCAGGGCTCGCAGCAGCCCGCCGAGGCGCGTCGGATACACCTCGAACCTTTCGACCATGAAGCCCGCTTCTGCCGCCATCTTCAGAAAGTCGGCGTGCGTGATGTAGTTGAGATCGCGGTGCCGCCGCAGATCGCGCACGCTCTTCGGATCGTTCGCGAGCCCTGGGTAGCTCACGAGCAGCTCCGGACGTCGTTTGGCGCGCCGCGCGACCGCGCCGACGATCACCTGCTCGGAGAACACGAGGTTCGCCCAGGGGACCTTGAGCCCGCGCTTCAAGTGCAACCCGTGCTTGCTTCTGATGCTCGAGAATATCGGGACCAAGAGCACGCCTCCGGGCCGCAGGACGCGAAACGCCTCGGCGAACGTCGCCGCCGGCTCGGGCAGATGCTCGAAGACGTTCTCCGCGTAGACGACATCGAACGTCTCGTCCCCGAAATCGAGCTTTTTGGCATCCATCAGCCGAAACTCTACGGCGCCCCGCACCCGGGCATCGAAACTCTCGCCGAGCTCCACCGCCGCAGCGAGGGCCCGCTCGTTCACGTCGATACCGACCACGCGACGCGCGCCGATGCTGGCGAGATAGTAGGAAATACCGCCCTGTCCGCAACCGACCTCCAGGATATCCCGGCCGAGCAAGGACGGCAGTGCGCGACCGAGCGGCGTGCCGGCCCGAGTCTTTCGCAAGTACTGGTCAAGCCCGTAGGCTCTCTGGTAACCGGGGTCACCCGGCTTGTGGCCGATGTCCGCGTCGTGGCCTCGCTTCGGGTCCGGTGCGAGCTCCCCCAGGGCGTAAAGCACGCGTTCGAGAATCGGAGCGAACGGTTTCAAATCTCGAGCGGGAAATGGGACTCGAACCCACGACCCCAAGCTTGGGAAGCCGAAAGGGGGAACCGCAGGAAGCAGATCCTAGCGGCTTTCAGGGGATACCGGACGCGGAGCCGGCGCCTGCGGACCCCCAAAAGGTGCCCCGCGCAAGAATTCTGAGCAAGAATTCGGCTACTGATTCGCTAACTTATCGTGAATCGCCAGAATCAGCGGGATTATCGCGGGAATCGCCCCCAGACCCCGTCGAAGCGGCCCTCGCGGAGGCCGTGGCGCTCGCGGCCCGGGACCAGAGGTGGGAAGTCGTGGCCGAGCTCGGTCGCGAGCTCGCGGAGCGCAGGCGGGCCCGCCAGGCGCCGGCAATCGCCAGCATCGACGCCGCGCGGGCGAAGCGTGAACGGGGGCAGTCGTGAAGCGCGCGGCCGTCGTGCTCGGCGCCCTGTCGCTGCTCACCCTTGCCGGTTGCGTCGCGCCCGGCGTCGAATTCCGGACGGACGACCCGGCGGCGATCGAAGCGGTGAACGACGCGCTCGACGTCTGGACGCGAGACGTGGGCGAGCTGCCGGCGCTGCTCATCGTGGGGCCGGCCACAGAGGACGACCCACCCGGGATCGATGGCCGATGCTCGCGGCGTATCGGGGGAACCAGAGCCTACGCGTTCAGCGATCGGGTGAGCGGGGCCAAGCTGACGTTCGCGGCGCTGCACGAACTCGCACACGCCGCGCTGACGTGCTCGAGTGCCGATCACGTGGACGATCGGGATTCCCTGCTTTTCCCGAGGAATGTGGGGAACTCGGTCAACCGAATCGACCCGCTGACGCCGGCCAAGATCCGCGCGGCGATGTAGAAAAAACGCCCCGCACGGCTGGAACCGGCGGGGCGCGTGCGAACTGGTTTTCAATGGCGAAGGTACAACGCGACAGTGTGCAGCGCAAGGCCGAGCTCGAGCAGCTCGCCAGGGACCAGCGCGTGGACGATACGCC
>DASWGX010000117.1:0-6471 GCA_036393455.1 Polyangiaceae bacterium | reverse complement strand
GCTCGAGCCACCTTCAGCCTTCCCGCGGCCGCCGGCGTGAACCGCACGCTCTACTTCTTCCGCGGCCAGTCGCTGGAGCTCGGAACGCGGCGCGTCCCGCCGAACGTAGGCGCGCGCGTACGCTCGGACGCCGTCCTCACGCTCTCGAACGGCGGCCAGGAAAGCGAGCTCTTGGTGCTCCAGGGCCGCCCGATCGCCGAGCCCGTGGTGCAGCGAGGGCCCTTCGTGATGAACGACGAGCGCGAAATCCAGCAGGCGTTCGCGGACTACCGCCGCACCGGCTTCGGCGGTTGGCCTTGGAAGAGGAGCGACCCCGTGCATGCGCGCACCGAAGGCCGCTTTGCGATCCACGCCGACGGTCGCAAGGAGCGCGCGACCTGACGCGCCGCGCGGCCGCCGGCGTGATCGACGCGCGGCGGCCACTCGGTCGGAAAGCATCGCGATGCTCGATTCCGCGAGCGCGTCGCCGGGCGAGCACGCGACTCCACGAGAACAACAATGTCGCGTGCTCGGCATCGCCGCCGCCGCGCGGCGCGGCGCGCGCGGCTCTGCGACGAGCTCGCGCGCGGCGAAAATCACGGTCGTCAGGTGACGTCCGGCGCCAGCGCGACGAATTTGTCCCGGCGCGCGTCGGCAGCGACGAAGATGTCGCAACTTCCCGAGACGCAAAGGTATCGTCACGGTTTCGCCGTCGCGGATAGGCGCCAAACCCCGCGCGCGTCTCAACGAAGAAAAGCTGGTGGCATGCTGGTTGCTCAAGCGCGCCGTCAATGCACCGGCGCTTCACTTCCGTTCTCCCTCTCGCTCTCTCGTTGCTCGTGCCGGCCACGGCCGCCGGCGCTCCGCCGAACGCGGCCGATCCCCCGTTGTTCCCGCCCGAGATTGCGGACCCGGGCCCCGAGTTCCTTCCGCTCCACCTAGCGGGGTCGCTATGGACCCGCTACGAGATCCGCGCCGGTTACGCGGAGCATGGCCTCTCGCACCCCCGCTTGCATCGCGAAGGCGACTACTGGGTTTCTCGCGCGCGCGTCTCGCTCTCGACGAACCCGGTCGACGTGGGAGGCGAAAGCACGGTTTGGGGCAAATTCGTGCCGCAGGCGGCGTACACCTTCGGTGAGAACACCGGGACGGCTCCGACCGTCAGTGACCACCCGGCGCTCGCGCTGTACGAAGGCTACGTGGGCGCCGGCAGCCCGCGCTATGAGCTCCAGGTCGGCCGTTTCATGCTCAACTACGGCGACGCGCTCGTCATCGGGGACCTGGGTTGGAACGAAGCCGCGCGGTCCTTCAACGGCGGCCGTCTTCGCTTGACGCCCGGCAGCGAGCCCTTCTACGTCGACTTCATCGGCACGTTGATCAGCGACGGCCGCGCTACCAGCCAGGCGGCCTTCGAAGGCGATACGTACTTCTACGGCGCGTACGCGGGGCTCGGTCCTCTGCTGGCATCCGACATCGAGCTCGATGCCTACCTCCTGGTGCAGACCGTGGTCGGCAGCGACGTCGTGCTCGTCGATCCGGCGGACGCTACTGTGACGGCCGCGGGCGACCAGGAATCGGCGACGGACGTCACGCTGGGAGCGCGCGTCAAGGGAAAGGCGTCAATAGTCGACTACCGCGCCGAGGCCGGCGTGCAATTCGGCAAGTCTCCGGTCGCGCCGACCCTCGCGGTCCCGAGCCCGAACCCGCGCACGAAGGTCGGCTATCAGATCGACGCCGAGGTCGGCGTTTCCCCGATCAAAGAGTTTGGGGTCTCGCTCGAGGGCCTGCTCGCCTCGGGCGACGACCCCGCCACCGCCGACAAGAACGAGGGCTACAACGAGCTCTATCCCACATCGCACAAGTTCTTGGGTTTCTCCGACGTGATGGGGCCGCGCACCAACGTGGCGAGCGCGGTGCTGCACCTGCGCGGCAAGCCCATCGAACCCCTCGGAGTCTCCCTGGACGTTCACTACTTTTCGCGGCTCGAGCCCGGCGCGGACGGTCGCGATGGTGCCGCCGGCGTGGAGCTCGACACCAACGTGGCCTACGCCATCGGAAAGGGCTCGAGCGTGCGCGGCATGTACGCCGTCTTTCTCCCGGCCGAAGACTATTGGGAGCTCAAGGCGACCAGTCCCGGCGTGGCGGGAGACCCGATCCACTTTTTCGAGCTCCAGTTCGGGTACGACTTCAAGTGAGAGCGCGTCAGCGGGCACGAAAGTGACGCAGCTCTTCCTCGATCTCGTCGATTCGTTCCAAGAGCTCGATGATCACGGCGACTCCGGCGGCGTTGACACCGAGGTCCCGTTCCAGCCGCACCGCCCGCTGAATTCTGAGCTTGACCTCGGCCCGCACCCGCCGGCCGCCGTGCTGCTCGAGCTCGACCACGCCGTCGCGCACGAGCTCCTCCAGCCACTCGATGGTCACACCGCAGCGCCCTGCGACTTCCTCCAGCGTCATAAGGCCCGAAACAGGGTCGCGCGAGCTCATTTCGAATCCTCCCAGGGCCGCGGCCGAAAGCGCGAGCGCTCCGCCAGTTGTTCCAAGAGCTTCTGCTCCTGTTCGTCGAGCTTTTCAGGCACCACGACGCGGACCTCCGCGTACAGGTCGCCGCGAACGCCGTCAGCCTTTGGGTAGCCCTTCTGGGGCAGGCGGATCTTGCGTCCGGTGGAGGAGCCGGGCGGCACCTTCAGGCGCACGTTGCCGTCGAGCATCGGCAAAGTGACGGTCGCGCCGAGCGCCGCCTCCCACGGCGATACCGGGAGCGGCGTGTAGACGTCGGACCCTTCGAGACGGAAGCGGTCGCTCGGATCGATGCGCACGCGAAGAAAAAGATCGCCGGGCGGTGCGCCCCCGGCGCCGGGCTCGCCTTGCTCCGCAAGACGGATTCTCTGTCCTGAACGAACTCCCGCGGGGATCTGAACGCGGTACATCTTGCTCGAGCCGCCAGCGCGATCCGAAAGACCGAGCTGGCGTTCCCCGCCGCGGAACGCTTCCTCCACCGAAAGACCGAGCTCGGCCTCGACGTCGGCGCCGGGCATACTGACGTGAAAGCCGCTTCCCTGGGTGCGCCGGCCTCGCTCCGCGCCGAAGAAAGTGTCGAAGATCGAACCGAGGTCGCCGAAGTCCTCCGGCTTGAAGTCGGCGCCGCCGAAGTCGACCCTGACCTGCTCCGCGCCGTGCGGCGGAGCGCGGCCCTCCGAAACGGCTTTCCAGTCCTCCCCGTACCGGTCGTAGAGCTTGCGCTTCTCGGCGTCCTTCAGCACCTCGTAGGCGGCCCCGAGCTCCTTGAAGCGCGCTTCGGCGTCGGGTTCCTTGCTGATGTCCGGGTGGTACTTTCGCGCGAGCTTCCGGTACTGGGCGGCAATCTCGTCTTGTGTCGCCGTGCGCGACACCCCGAGCGTGGAGTAGTAGTCCCGATAGGCCAAGACGGTGGGCCAATCTGGATCGCCTCGACCCAAGTCTCAAGGGGCGGCGGAAAACTCCGTGAGCTCGCCCCGCGACGCGCCATGCAAGGAGTCCCATCCGGCCTGATCATCAATCAAGGGCGGATCCCCCCCCTCGCTCCGGTCGTGAGCCTAGGCCGCTTTCTCGAGGTGACCCGGCGCGGGGGGCCAATGCTCCGCGACTCGACCGCCGAGTGCTCGCCGGAGCTTTTCGTCGCCGGCGACGAGGTCGCGCGCCTTTTCACGACCCTGAGCCATGCTCTTGCCGTCGAGCAAAAGGTGGGAACCGCTCTTTTCGAGCGCGCCGGTGACGAGTGCCGCATCGACGAGATCGCCCGCTTTGTCGATGCCGGTTCCCCAGCGGATGTCGAACTCCGCCTCGCCGAACGGCGGGGCGCACTTGTTCTTCACCACGCGAACGCGAGTGCGGTTGCCGACCACGGTGTCGCCCGCGGTGGTCTTACCGATGCGGCGCACGTCGAGCCGCACGCTGGCGTAGAACTTGAGCGCGTTTCCACCGGTCGTGGTTTCCGGATTGCCGAAGACGACACCGATCTTGAGCCGCAGCTGGTTGATGAAAATCAATGCGGTGTTTCCCTTCGCCACGGCGCCGTTCAGCTTGCGCAGCGCTTGACTCATGAGCCGGGCATGGAGGCCCATGTGTGAGTCTCCCATGTCTCCCTCGATTTCCGCGCGGGGAACCAGAGCGGCGACCGAGTCCACGACAATCAGATCGACCGCCTGGGATTTGGCGAGAATGTCGGCGATTTCGAGCGCTTGCTCGCCGTTGTCAGGCTGCGAGACGAGCAGGCGCGCCGGATCGACGCCGATGCTGCGAGCGTAGCGGAGATCGAAAGCGTGTTCGGCGTCGATGAACGCCGCGACTCCGCCGAGAGCCTGCGCTTCGGCGATCGCGTGCAGTGTGAGCGTGGTCTTGCCGCTCGACTCGGGACCGAAGATCTCGAGGATGCGCCCGCGCGGGTAGCCGCCGATGCCGAGCGCGCGATCGAGCAGGAGCGAGCCGGTGGGGATTACCGCCACCGGCGCGCAGGATGCTTCGCCGAGGCGCATCAAAGCCGCGGGACCGTGGGCCTTGTGGACGTCTCCGATAGCCGTTTCCACCGCGCGCGCCTTTTCCGGTTTCAGCTCGACCGTGTGCGAGGCTTTGGGCGCCGGCGCGCAGCGGGCGGCGGGCTCGACGGCTGCACCCGGGTCGGGTTCGGCCTTGCGCGCGGCCGGGACGCTGTCGCTCTTGCGCTCGGGCTCGGAGTTTCGCTGGGACTTGTTCATGATGCTGTTCCTCTCGGTTGGGCCCGGGCTTCGCCGGGCGGAGTCGGTTTGCCGTCAGCGCAAGGGCTGCCGATCGAGCAGCCGCGCCTGGACGGCTTCCGCGATGTGACTCGCGGCGACCCGATCGGCGCCGTCCAGATCGGCGATGGTGCGCGCAACGCGCAGCACGCGAGCGTAGGCACGAGCACTGAGCCCGAGCCGCTCGACGGCCTGAGCGACCAATTGCTTGGCGTTCTTGTCGAGCCCGGTGACGCGCTCGAGCTCCGCGAGCTCGAGCGTTGCGTTTTGGGCGGCGTTCACGAGCCCTGCCGTTCGTCGCGAAAGCTGGATGCGGCGCGCCTCCGCGACACGGGCTCGGACCCTTTCCGACGGTTCGGCGCGTGACTCGCCGCACAGCGTGCGGACCTCGACCGGCGCTACCGCGACGTGCAGATCGATGCGGTCGAGCAACGGCCCGGAAAGGCGTGACAAGTAGCGTCGCCGGGCCGGCGTGTTGCACACGCAGCGGCGCCGCGGGTGACCCCAATAGCCGCAGGGACACGGATTTACCGCCGCCACGAAGATGGGTCGCGCGGGAAACCAGGCTCGAGCACGTGCGCGCACGATCGAGATGCGCCCGTCCTCCAGCGGCTGGCGCAGCGCCTCGAGCGCCGAGCGCTGGAACTCCGCGAGCTCGTCCAGAAACAGCACGCCGTGGTGGGCCAGGCTGACTTCACCGGGACGCGGCAGCTCGCCACCCCCGACGAGCCCGGCGGCGCTCACCGAGTGGTGCGGCGCGCGAAACGGACGCGTGCGTACGACGCCCTCGTCCGGATCCAAGAGCCCCGCGACGCTGTGAATCTCCGTCGTTTCGATCGCCTCGGCATAGGAGAGCGGCGGCAGGATGCTCGGAAGCAGCCGCGCCAGGAGCGTCTTTCCGCCGCCGGGGGGGCCGATCATCAAGAGGTTGTGAGCGCCGGCGGCGCACACCTCGAGCGCGCGCTTCGCGGTGGCTTGACCGCGAACGTCGGCAAGATCGCCGAAACCGGAAGCGAGCCGCGGCTCGTACGGCGTGGCCACGGCGCGCCCGAGAGCGCGACGCCCCCGAGCGTGCTCGAGCACTTGGTCCAGCGCGCCGGCGACGCGCACATCGAGCCCCTGCACCGAGCCCGCTTCCAGCGCGTTTCTTTCCGGTACGACGGCGCGGGCGAGACCGATGGCGAGCGCTCCTTTGAGCTGCGGCAGCACGCCGCGCACCGGACGCAGATAGCCGTCGAGCGAGAGCTCGCCGAGAAAGAGCGTCGATGCGACGCCTTCGGACGGCGCCTCTCCGATTGCCACGAGAATGCCGACCGCGATCGCGAGATCGAGCGCCGCTCCTCCCTTTTTTTGATCGGCCGGTGCGAGATTGACGGTCACGGCATACTCGTCCAAGAGCACGCCGAGCCGGCCGAGTGCGCTGGCGACGCGAACGCGTGCTTCCCTCACCGCGGCTTCCGCCAAGCCGACGAGCTGAAAAAACGCTGGACCGCGCGTGCAGCAGACCTCGACGCTTACCGGAGTCGCCGTGAGGCCCACGAGCGCGCTCGCGTGCACCGAGGCGAGCCCGAGCGGCTTGCCGCAAATTGTAGCGGGCGGTGAAGCGAACGCCGAGGACATGCCAGGGTCGAGAGCACCTCGCGTGCCAGGCGCCGGCGCGGCGTTTACGGCCCGAACCCGCGGCGAAGTGGCGCACGTCGCCGGCGCAGCGCCGGCCACGGGGGACGCGTCTTGAAGCCGT
>DASWGX010000116.1:0-3118 GCA_036393455.1 Polyangiaceae bacterium | reverse complement strand
CTTCAGCGTCGCCCGAGAAGCGCTGATGCGCCGCCGCCAGTGCTCCGGCCGCGAGCAGCACCGGTGCAGCCCAAACCTTGGCGAACGGGACGACCCGGGCGCGCCGCTGAAGTCCGCGCGCTTCGTGACATGGTTCCTTCGTGAACCGGTCGAGCGCGCGGGCCACCTCGCTCGGACTGGGATCGTCGGCGAAACGCGCGACGCGGATCACTTCCAAGGACTCCGAAGTCAGCTCGTTCATCCTAGCCTCCATTCGTCTCTTGCCCGCGCGCGGGTCACGCCGAGGTTGAACGCGCGACGCGCCGAGCGCAGCCGGCTCTTGCACGTCGCCTCGCTTTCCGCGAGCAAGGCGGCCGCCTCCGGCAGGGTCAACCCTTCCAGCTCGACCAGGACGAAGACTTCGCGGAGCGAGGTTTGCATGGCCGCCAAGAGCGCATGAAGCAATCGCTTCGCCTCGATTCGGACGACCTCATCGAGGGGGCTCGGCGCCTGAGAAGCAACGCACTCGAGAACGGCCGTCGCGTCCGCTGCCGAGCCGCGTGCCCGCGCGTGCCGTTCGCGGCGACGGTGGTTGCTCGCGACACGCAGGATGATCCCGTAGAGCCAGGTGTGAGGGCTCGCTTCGCCGCGAAACTCGTCTCTGCGCCGGTGCATCACGAGCAGCACGTCCTGCACGGCGTCGGGTACCGAGGCGTCCGGCACTCCGAGGCGCTTGAGCGCGCGCCACGAAGTGCGTACGCAGCGCTCGTATGCCTCGGGACCGACGCGCGTCATTTCGGAGCGCGCGTTCGCCGCCTCGCGCTGAGACGCTCCGGGCGCGGGCGGCGAAGCCGGTCGCGCCGCAGATGGACCGAGGCTTGGAGAGGGGTACTGGAGCGTCGACACTCGATCGACTAGTGGGTGTCCGCGACCCGACGCGCCGGAACTCTAAAATGAAACATCCGCTCCTCCGAGCAGATTGGCCGTCCAACGTGGTATCTCGTAGATGGACCCGTACGGCGCGACGTCGACCTGCACCGAGCGCAGTCTGAGCCCGCCGGCGACCCCGGCCACGAAGCCCCAGCGCGCATCCGTCGGAACTCGCAGCAGCGCGCTTGCCTGGAGGCCCGGAACCACAGCGGCGTCGCTCGCCGGCTCGTCTACCTCGGGAGCCTGGCCGCTGACGTGTTCCAGGCGCGGGCCTAGACAGAACGCGAGCCCCACGCTCCACCCCGCCCGATAACAACCCGCAACGCGGGCCGCCGCGACGTCGAGCGATACGGCGACGTCTTCGTCCGCGCGGAACGCCGACAGCGCCGGCCAGTACTCGATCGCGATATCGAGACCGAGACGCCCCCACGCAACGGCGAAGCCGACCCCCAGCCCGGCGCTGCTCGAAGAATCGACCACTTTGCCTGCCAAGAGAGCGCCTCGCAACGACTTCGCGACGCTCGGTAGCTGCGGAGAGATCGACGGATTTTCGTTCGGACCGCGATCGCGCATCTGGAAGCTTTTCGCTCGGGGCGGCGAGCCAGCCGGCGCCGTGGGCTCGACGACTGATGAAGCGGTCGCGAGGCTTGCCGGCGTGTGTTTCTCAGGCTCGTCCGCACCGAGGCTTTCCCTCACGAGCAGCGACAGGATCACGACGACGGCTTCCCCGAGCTCGGAGCACGTCGGCGCTCGAAGGTTCCGCTCGCCCGTTCGGCCCGAGTACTCCACCGTCAGCGTCGCCGCCCAATCGCTCGGCGACCGCACGACCTTGGCACGCGCGACCAGCGGTTCGAGCTCGTTTTCTCGTGCGGGCAAGGACGCCGAAAAGCGCTCCTCGATGGCCGCTTGGGTCGGGCAGCCCTCGGGCGCGGTCCAAGCGATGTCGACCGGACTGGCGGCTCGCGCCGGCGACGACCAGCCGAGCACGGCGCAACCCTGCGCCGCGCAGCAAATCGCCACGACTCGAACCGCCACGCGCGCCGTCACAGCTGAAGTCCTTTTCGTTGCACGCGGATCCGCGAAGCTTTGCCCGTTCCCACGTTATAGAAACTTCGTATAGCAACTCGGCGGGATTCCGCCAGCGTCGCCAGCATCCAGCGACTTGCATGTGACGCGCTACGCCGGCAACCTATTGTCGGTGCCGAAGCCCCTCGCCGTCACTGCCGTCCTCATCCTGCTCTCGGGTGCAGTCGCTTGGATGCTTTTCGGAGCTCGCGAGCGTTCCGTCGCGGCACCGGCTCCGGAAGGGTCGGCTTCGATCCGCCTCGAGATGGTCGCCAGCGGTTTCGATTCGGTCACCGACATTCAATTCGTTCCAGGGGGTGCGGGGCGCGCCGTCGTGCTCGAGAAGGGCGGTACGGCACGGTTGGTCGACCTCTCGGGGTCGCGTGCCCGGGCGAGCACGGCGCCGATCGTGTTCCAAGTGAACGTGCGCACCTGGGTCGAGCTCGGCTTGCTCGGCCTCGCCTTCCACCCGCGCTATCGCGAAAATGGCCGTTTCTTCATCAACGACAATCCCGCCGAGGGACCTTCGCGAACGCGAGTCAGCGAGTGGCGCCTGGCTCCCGCTCATCTGGGCAAGAAGCGCGCGCAGCTCGAGCGCGTGATTTTGGAAGTGGAGCAGCCCTTCGCCAATCACAATGCCGGGCAGCTCGCGTTCGGACCCGACGGCATGCTCTACATCGGCCTCGGCGACGGCGGCGCCGCCAACGATCCGCACGGACATGGCCAAAACCTGGAGACGCTCCTCGGCAGCATGCTGCGCATCGACGTCGACCGGAAAACGGGCTCGCTTTCCTACGGGATTCCCGCCGACAACCCGTTCGCGAAGCGCGACGGCGCCCGTGGAGAAATCTGGGCGTACGGCCTGCGAAATCCGTGGCGGTACGGGTTCGACTCGAAGGGGCGCCTGATCGTGGCCGACGTGGGACAGGACGCCTGGGAAGAGCTCGACATCGTCGCGCGCGGAGACAACCTCGGCTGGAACGTCCGCGAGGGCCTGCACTGCTTCAAACCGCGCTCGGGGTGCGCGAGCGCCGGCCTCACGCCGCCCGTGCTCGAATACGGCCACGACGTGGGCAAGAGCATCACCGGCGGCTTCGAATACCGAGGCGAGCGCGTGCCTTCCCTCGCCGGTAGGTACGTCTAT
>DASWGX010000115.1:0-4910 GCA_036393455.1 Polyangiaceae bacterium | reverse complement strand
TACCCGTTCGAGTACGAAAACTCGGCCCGCCGCGAGCTCGACCCGTTCCTCGACAAGCTCCCGCTCGAAGCGCGCGCAGCCGACTTCATGAGAGAGCTCGACAAGAGCCCTCGCAACAGCGTCGACTTCCTGGTCGACGTGAACCGCGCTGTGGAGCGCGCGGTGAGGTACGTCATCCGCATGAACCCCGGCGTGCAAACGCCGGAACAGACGCTGGCGGAGGGCCAGGGTTCGTGTCGCGATTCGGCCTGGCTCTTGACGCAAGTGCTGCGTCAGCTCGGGATCGCGGCGCGCTTCGTCTCGGGCTACTTGATTCAGCTCACGCCCGATCAGCGTCCGACCGAGGGCCCGCCCGGTCCCCCGCGGGATTTCACCGATCTTCACGCCTGGTGCGAAGCCTATGTTCCCGGTGCCGGCTGGATCGGGCTCGATCCGACCTCCGGCTTGCTGGCGGCGGAGGGACACATTCCGCTCGCCTGTACGGCGCTCCCCGACGCGGCAGGCCCGATAGAGGGCTCGCTCGAGCTGGTCGAAACCAAGTTCGACTATCACATGGCGGTGACGCGCATCGCCAGCGTGCCGCGCGTCACCAAGCCGTATGCCGACGAACAATGGTCGGCGCTCTGCGAGCTCGGCCACAAGGTGGACGGCGATCTCGTCGCGCACGACGTGCGCCTCAGCATGGGCGGCGAGCCTACCTTCGTGAGCGCGAAGAACCCGGACGCGCCGGAATGGAACATCGCCGCGCTCGGCGGCGACAAGGAGGCCATCGCGGACGCGCTCTTGCATCGGTTGCGGAGCGCGTGGCAACCGCACGGCGCGCTCTTCCACGGCCAGGGGAAATGGTACCCGGGCGAACAGCTGCCGCGCTGGACGCTGTCGTGTTTTTTTCGCAGCGACGAACAGCCGCTCTGGCGCGACGCCCGCTGGCTCGGCAGAAGCGATCGCGACTACGGACACGGCATCGACGAGGCGCGGCGCTTCGTCGAGAGGTTGCTCGAAAACCTGGGTCTTTCGACGCACGGGCTCGCGCCGGCTCATGAAGACGTCTGGTTCTACCTCTGGCGGGAACGCCGCCTGCCCGTCAATGTCGATCCGCTGGAGAGCCGCCTCGCCGATGAAGCGGAGCGGGAGCGGCTGGCGCGCGTCTTTCGTCACGGCCTCGGAAACCCGGTCGGGTGGCTGCTTCCGCTGCGGCACGACGGTCGCTGGATCAGCGGCGAGTGGCTCCTGCGCGAAGGGCACTGCTTTCTTCTGCCGGGCGACTCGCCGATGGGCTTTCGGCTCCCGCTCGATTCGCTCCCCTGGCAAGCGGAGGTCGACTACGATGGCGGCCACCCTCCGGATCCGTTCGCCCCGCGCTCTCCCCTGCCGGAACGTTTCGACTTTCCGCCGCACCGTCCCGCGCCACGCGACGCCGTCATCCTCGCGCAGAGCGACCCTGCGCGCCACGGCGCATCCGGCGGCGCGGCGTTGTTCGAGCACGACGCCCTCGGCAAGGGCTGGGCCGGGAAGTCCGTAACCGGCGTTACGCGCACGGCCCTCTGCGTCGAGCCGCGCGCAGGCAGGCTCCGCGTCTTTTTGCCGCCGCTCCACGACGCCGCGGTGTGGGTCGAGCTCATTTCCGCGCTCGAGGCGACCGCGCGTCAAACGGAGCTGCCGATCCAACTCGAGGGCTACGAACCGCCTCCCGATCCGCGCATCGGCGTTTTCCGCGTCACGCCGGACCCCGGCGTCATCGAAGTCAACGTGCCGCCGCAAATGAGCTTCGACGCCGTGCGAGCACAAACCGAAACGCTCTACGAATGCGCGCGAGAAGAGCACTTGGTCGCCGAAAAGTTCGAGCTCGACGGGACGCACATCGGCAGCGGTGGCGGCAATCACATCGTGCTCGGCGGTCCCACGGCAGCAGATAGCCCGTTCCTGCGCCGGCCCGATCTCCTGAAGAGCCTGGTGGGGTATTGGCACAACCACCCGTCGCTGTCCTACCTGTTTTCCGGCCGTTTCATCGGTCCAACGTCGCAGGCTCCTCGCGTGGACGAAGCTCGCAACGACAGCGCCTTCGATCTCGCGCTCGCGCTCGCGCGGCTGCCGCCGGGCGAGGCCGCTTGCCCGCCCTGGCTCGTCGACCGAGTGTTTCGCCACATCTTGACCGACGTCACCGGCAACACGCACCGAGCGGAGTTTTGTATCGACAAGCTCTATAACCCCGACGGCCCAGGCGGACGCCTGGGGCTCGTGGAGCTGCGTTGCTTCGAAATGCCGCCGCACGCGCGTATGGCGGTAGCAGAGCAGCTCCTGGTGCGCGCGCTCACGTCGGCATTTTTTCGCGAGCCCTACGACGCGCCGCTCGTCAAATGGGGAACCTTGCTCCACGATCGCTACCTTCTGTCGCACTTCGTCGCGCAAGATTTCAGACAGGTACTGCGGGATCTCGACGCGCGCGGCTACGCCTTCGACTCCGCCTGGTTCGCGCCGCATCACGAGTTCCGCTTCCCCTTCGTGGGAAGGCTGGTCCACGAAGGCCTCATGCTCGAGCTGCGGCAGGCCCTCGAGCCCTGGCTCGTGCTCGGAGAAGAGGCGTCCGCGGGCGGGCAGGCGCGCTTCGTGGACTCTTCCCTGGAACGGCTGGAGGCCCGGGTCTCCGGGGGTACGCGGGAGCGCTATGCCGTCGCCTGCAACGGCATCGAGCTACCCCTCGCCTACACCACCACGGAAGGGGAAGCCGTGTGCGGCGTACGCTTCCGCGCCTGGCAACCCCCGTCCGGCCTCCACCCGACCATCGGCATACACAGCCCGCTCCACTTCGACGTGTACGATCGCTGGAGCCATCGCGCCGTCGCCGGGTGTACGTATCACGTGGTGCATCCGGGCGGTCGCTCGCCGGACACGAGGCCCATCAACGCGGCGGCCGCCGAGGGGCGGCGCATCGCGCGCTTCGAGACGCGAGGGCATACGCCGGGCGAATACGCGTTGCGGCCGGCGCCCGAGAATCCCTATTTCCCGCTGACCCTCGACCTTCGAGCCGTGGGGCCGTGACGTCGCGCTCGCGGCGCCGAGCGTGTTACACTGCCGCATCTCGCCGCCGAGCCGAAGCGTGACGACGGTTTCTCCCGAAGCTAGCGCCACTCCCAGGGGGAGCGAGAGCGCCCTTTCGTACAGCGAGTTCTGGGAGTCCGGCGACGTGCCGCGCGCGCACCAGCGACTGCTCGCGGACAGATTGCTGCGGCTGCCTCCCGCCGAGATCGAACGGCTCCGCCGCCTCGTTCGCCGGCGCATCATGGAGCACGAGGTCACCTTCAACATCCTCGGGGTACCGGAGGGCGCGAATCGTCCCTGGGACCTGGATCTGATTCCGCTCGTCGTCGACAACCGGGAATGGGAAGCGCTGTCATACGGGCTCAAACAGCGAGCCACCTTGTGGGAGGCGTTTCTCGACGATTGCTACGGCCAGCGGCGCATGGTGGCGGAAGGCATCGTTCCCGCCCACGTCGTGCTCGGCAATCCGGAGTTCTTGAGGCCGTGCCACGGCTGGTTGCCGCTCGGCGGCCATCGCCTGTGGCTCTACGGCGTCGACCTCGGGCGCGAGCCTAGCGGCGCATTTCGCGTCTTCTCCGATCGGGCGACGGCGCCCACCGGCGCCGGCTACGCGCTGGAAAATCGTCTGGTGGTGGGCCAAACCCTCGGCGACCTGTTCCGGGAGTACGGCGTCGAAAAACTGCGCGTGTTCTTCGGCAAGGTGCGCGAGTCGGTAACGCGGCTCGCGCCGCACCGAGGCGCCGAGCCCCGCACGGTCCTGCTCACCTCGGGGCCCCAGGACGAAAGCTCGTTCGAACACGGCTATCTCGCGCGCTATTGGGGTTTCGAGCTGGTCGAAGGGCGCGACCTCACGGTCCGAAATGGCGAGGTGTTCCTGAAGACGCTCTCGGGTCTGTCGCGCGTCGACGTCGTGATGCGACGCGTTTCGGACGTGCTGTGCGATCCGCTCGAGCTGCGCGAGGACTCCACGCTCGGCGTTGCCGGGCTGGTCCAGGCGGCGCGACGGGGGAACGTCGGGCTGGCGAATCCGCTCGGAGCGGGCTTGGTGGAGGTGCCGGCGCTGCGTCCCTACTTGCCCGCGCTCTCGAAGGCCCTGCTCGGAGAAGAGCTCTCGTTGCCGTCGATCGAGACGCTCTGGTGCGGCGAACCGCGCTCGCTCGACCAGGTGCTCGGCGCGAGCGATTCGTTCATCATCAAGCCCGCATTTTCCGAACGGCGCGGCGACGCCGTACGCCTTTCGGAAATGGCCAGGCACGATCGCGAGGAGCTGCTCGCCCGCGTACGAGCCTTGCCTCACAACTTCGTTGCGGAAAAATGGCCGGAGCTCTCGACCGCGCCGCTGATCAGCGAAGCCGGCAGGAGCAGCGGCACCGTCGCCATGCGGACGTTCCTGTGCCGCGACGGCGACGGCTTCGACGTCATGCCCGGCGGGCTCGTGAGGGTCAACGCCGCCCCGGACGGCATTTTCTTGTCGCGCCGACTGCGCCGAGCGAGCAAGGATCTCTGGGTCGCCGCCGCCGAGCCGAAGGAAGAACATTCGTTGCCGGAGATGCCGGACCAAAGGGTCGAGCTCCGTCGCGGCGGGATGGACTTGCCGAGCCGGCTTCTGGACGACCTCTACTGGCTCGGCCGCTACGTCGAGCGTTGCGACGGCGCTTCGCGCCTGGTGCGCGCGGGCCTCGAGCGCACCGGGCTCGACGGCGCGGAAACATCGCGCCCGGTGCTGGCTGCCATCCTGCGCAGCATTCAAGAAATTGGCTATCTTCCCACGGGCCTCAACTTGCGCGCGGCGCTGGCGAACGCGAAAAGCCGCACGGCAGAGCTGCTTCTGCTCGGCGTCCTCGTCGAATCCGGACCCGAAACCAACCTCT
>DASWGX010000114.1:0-4277 GCA_036393455.1 Polyangiaceae bacterium | reverse complement strand
CTTGGCGCTTTCCGGCTCGACGAACGCAGGCGCCGCGAGCCACGCGCCGATGTGTCCGCCGTCGTTCGCTGCGAAATCGAGCGCGCGCGCCGGCCCCGGCCACCCTGTTAGCGCGACTGCGACGGAGGCGGCGAGGAGTGCGCGAGGGCGGCGCGCCGCCGCCCTGCTACTCGGCTCCGTGCGACAGCGTTCGCGGGCCGTCCCGGAACATGACGCAGACCTTGCGGTCCTCGAGGACTTCGGTGACATAACCCTCGCCGAACTTCTTGTGCAGGACGAGCTCGCCCAGGCTGAACGTCTTTTCGACCGAATAGCGAGCGAATACTTCCGAGCCGTGCCCGCGCACGCGCGCTTCCCAGTCGGCCAGGCGGCGCTGTTCTCCGCGCGGGCCGCGCGGGGGTTTGCTCTTGGTGGCCGCGCCTTCACGCTTTGCGGGTGCGGAACCGACGCGCGGGGCCCGATAGTTGTGCTGCGAGCCGCAGGTCTGGCACACGACGCGTATCGGGCGACTCTCGCTCAATGCGATGACGCGATGGAGCAAGTCCATGCGGCAACGAGTGCACCACGCATCGACCTCACTGCCGGCACCGAAGGTTTTCATGTGGTCTCTGGATCGCCGTCCGGCGCCTTCGAGCCTTCGGGCGCGCCCGCGTCCCGGTTCGAATCGGGCTTGGCCTCGTCCGCTTCGCGCCGAACGGCGACCCGCGTCTCGACGCCCGGCCGTGGCGGTTTGGCCTTCCCGGTATCGTTCGGTACGAAGCGCACTTTCGTCGTCACCTCGAGCGAGAGCGTCGTGAGCGCTTTCGCGACCTCGTCCGCGAAGCTGGTGCGTTCCAGAAAATCCCGAAGCTCGCGCGACACGGCTCGGTATAGCCCTTGCTTCGTTTCATCGAGGTGCGTGAGGATCGCCGCGAGCGCTTCCTTGGGGAGCTTGAGCTCCGTCAGAAATTGCTTCACGTTGTCCGGACCGTCTCCCAGGCGTCCAAGCCCGGCTTCGAGCGCGCGCTTGATGAGCTCGGGCACGACGGTTTCGAGTCGACGGCGATCCGGCTCCTTGGCTTCGCGCTCGCCGAAGGGGGGCGGCGGAACTTCGTTCACCGGTTGGGAGTACCCTGCCGCACCGCGTCAGTCAAATCGCGCACCGGCCGCACGTTCGCTCGGCCAGCACGCATTCGGGACGCGGTTTGCGCTAGAACAAGCGCCCCATGGCCATCGGCTCGGAAGTCTACGAGGCTCGCCGAAGACGCGTGCTGGACGCCATAGCGCCGGGCGCCCTCGTCGTCTTTGGCACGCCCGTGGCAGTGCGCAACAACGATATCGAGCACCCCTACCGGCAGCACTCCGACATCCTGTACTTGAGCGGCTTCGACGAGCCGAACAGCGCGCTCGTGCTCGCTTCGCAGGCCGAGCACCCGTTCGTGCTATTCGTGCGTCCGCGCGATCCGGAACGAGAGGTCTGGGACGGCGCGCGCGCCGGCGTGGAGGGTGCGGTGCGCGACTACGGCGCCGACGTGGCGCACCCGATCGACGAAATCCACAAGCAGTTGCCGGAGCTCCTCAAGGGCTCTCGGCGTCTTTACTACGAGCTCGGGGGGCCGGTCGAGCACGACCGAACCGTGCTTTCCGCGGTACGAAGGCTGAAGGCACAGGAAAGGCGGGGCGTGATCTGGCCGGCCGACATCGTGGACCCGAGCACCCTGCTGCACGAGATGCGTCTGGTCAAAGCCAGCGAAGAGTTGGGCTTGATGCAGAAAGCCGCCGACATCACGGAGGGCGCGCACCGACTGGCGATGCGGAGCGCGCGTCCCGGCATGTACGAGTACGAGCTTCAGGCACTGATGGAGGCCGAGTTCAGGCAAAAGGGCAGCGAGCGCGTCGCCTACGAATCCATCGTCGGGTCGGGGCCGAACGCCACGGTGCTCCACTACCGCAAGAACGACCGGCAAATGCAGGACGGGGAGCTCGTCTTGATTGACGCCGGTTGCGAATACGCAAGTTACGCCTCCGATGTGACGCGCACTTTTCCGGTCAACGGCCGCTTCAGCGATGCGCAGCGGCGCGTCTACGAGCTCGTGCTCGAAGCGGAGCTTGCCGGAATTCGGAGCGTGCGCCCGGGAGCGACGCTGGAAGAAGTGCACCGCGCCAGCCTCGAGGTGATCACTCGCGGGCTCGTCGAGCTCGGTTTCATCGAAGGGCCGGTCGACGTGGCATTGAAGGAAGAGCGATACAAGCCGTTTTTCATGCATCGCACCAGCCATTTTCTCGGCATGGACGTTCACGACGTCGGAGCGACACACCTGGACGGAAAACCGCGGCCGCTCGCGCCGGGCATGGTGCTCACGGTCGAGCCGGGCATCTACGTCGGAGTCGGCGAAGAGAAGGTGCCAGAGGAGTATCGGGGGATCGGGGTTCGCATCGAGGACGACGTCGTCGTCACGGAAACGGACAGCCACGTGCTGAGCGGCGCGATTCCGAAGACCATCGAAGATCTGGAAAGTGTCTGCGCGAAGTAGCCTGCTCACGGCCGTGGCCGCGCTGTGGTCGTTCGGGGTGTCCGCGGCGTACGGCGCCGAGGGAGAGGAGAAAGCGCCGGACTCCGTGGAGCTCGCGTTCGATCCATCGAGCGGCTACCGGCACTTCTATGCGACGGCGGGTCTGGGACGCGGCATTCGGCTCAACAACCCGTATCGGTTGGCAACGCCGCTCGGAGATACGGCGGAGTCGCTGTCGCTGTCGGCGACCTATCTCGACCTCGGAGCCGGCGCCGCCTTCGGCCCACCCGACGGGTTGCAACACGGAGCGCGCCTCGAGCTCGCGATGGCGCTCGACGGGATCCGGCAGGAGGTGCTCACTCCGAGCTACGCCCCGCTGTACTACCTGCCGCCACGCTTCTGGCTGCTCGGCCGCGCCGGTCTTCCCATCGTGCTCGAGCCCGACTTGAACCTGGGCTTCGAGCTCGGCGTCGGGATTGCGGCGCTTTATACGGCAGGGATGGGGATCGCACTCGAGGCCGTCGCGAGCTTCGTCTACGGAGCCGCAACGCATGAACGCTCCGCGACGCTCAACACGGTGATCGCCCTGGAGCTCGGAGTCTGGGTCGACTACGAGGTATTGCCGTGAGGCGAGCGCGCTTCAGCGGGGCGACGCGGGCGGTGCTCGGCTGTGTCGCGCTGCTCTTCTGCGCGGCGCCGACTCCGGGCGACGTCGGTGGCTGCGGCCAGGATCCGCAGGAGCTCGACGGCGAGACCTTCTTCGACAGCAAGGCGAACATCGATTGCCAGCGCTGTCTCGATTGTCAGCTGACGACGAACTCGTGCGAACGTGCCTGCGACACCAGCTCACCGCTGCCGGCCTTTCCCGAGGGCTGTGCGCCGCTGGTACACGACGGCGAAGTGTGCTTGCGGGCTTTGCTCTTTGCTTCCTGCTCGGACTACGGCGGTTACGTCGCGGATCGAGGTCCACGCATCCCGACCGAGTGCAACTTCTGTCCGGTGGCCCCATGAGGCGCCGGGCGCCACGGTTCGGGTGGAGCTTCGCCGGCGCCTTGGTCGCCGCCTCGCTCCTGGCACAGTTTTCCGCAGCTTGCGCGACGCGCGGCGTTTCCAGCGTGCTCGCGCCGCGCGACGAATACGCGCTCTATCGCCGGTCGCGCGTGGCGCCCACGATCGACGAACGGTTGGTCGCAGCAGAGCGCTACCTCCGGGAGAACCCGAGCGGGCGCTTTCACCGCGAGGTGAGCGACTGGTTCGGTCCAGCCGAGGAGCGCTATTTCGTGCGGGCGTGGAACAGCGTTCCGGCTCTCGAGCGCTACCTGCGCGCGCTGCCGGAAGGTCCGCACGCCGGCCGGGCCGAGGAACGCATCGCAGAGCTCGCGCTCGCGCAAGAGTACGCCGAACGTCGCGAGGCGCGAAGCAGCGAGCGCTTCAGCAAGGCGCTGAAGGCTCTCGCGGATGCCGACGCGGGACGCAAGAACCTCGGGCGACACGTGCAGAGGTGGCTGGCCCACCTGATGTCTCTCGGCGCCGAGGGAGGTTGGGGCGCGCGCACTCACGAGCTCTCTCACGAGTTCATCTTCGCGTATCGAATGCAGGAACCCGAGGCAGTGTGCGGGCCCGATCAATGCGTCAAACAGCTGTTGCTGGCGTACTCCGTGCCCACTCCGGCCGGCCTTTTGGAACGCAGGGCCGAGCTTCTCATCGTGCTGCATCTCCGAGACGGGGGCATCCGAGGCGCGTCCCTGGCGGGAAAGGCGCTCTTCACACGGCTCGGAGAGGCGC
>DASWGX010000113.1:0-12929 GCA_036393455.1 Polyangiaceae bacterium | reverse complement strand
AAAAGGCAGCCGCGGGCGGTCACGCGCACGGCGGGGACTTCTGACCCGAACGTAGAAGGAACCCGTGACGCGAGCGGGCGGGGCGACGATCGCCCCGCCCGTTCGGCTTTTTGTCGTTTCTGGCCCAGAGCTTCGGCCACGCCACCGCAAGACTGCTGGCCCGGTGCTCGAGGGTTGGACAATCAGCCGCTTCTCGATACGCTGCCGGCGCGGGAACGCTCTGGCGGCCCTGCTCGAGCCGAACCGTGGGAGCCACACACTTTCAGGGAAACATTCGATGAGGCGATTTGCGTTTTTGGCCTTGTTCTTGGCCGTGGGTCTCGGAGCCTGCACGAAGTCGAAGTCCGAGAGGAACAAGTCGTCCGGCGCGCTGACGGAGAAGCAACGCCAGGCCAAGGCGAGCAAGAAGAGCAAGGCGGACCGAAAGAAGAAGGCCGAGGCGCGCGCGCGCGAGCTCAAGCGCGAGAAGGAGTCTTTCCTCCGTTTGGACGCCGCGTGGGCCGACAAGCCGCCGCCGCTTCCGCCCGAAGACCAGGCAACGCGCGTGACCAACGACGGGCTCAAGGCCTACGTCTTCTCCATCGGGCAGGCGGACTCACTCTTGGTGGTCGGCCCGCCTCCACAGCACAAGAGCCTGCTCGTCGATCTGGGCAGCGCCCTCAAGCAACCCAAGAACCTCGGCGCAAACTTTTCCAGCTACGCGCACGTGGCGACGCGCATCCGCGAGATAACCGGGCGCAGCGGCGTCGACTATCTCGTGCTCACGCACTACGAAAAACACCGAACCGGCGACTGGGACGGAAAAGAGAACCGCGGCAACGGGATGGTGGGCCTTTTGACCGACGCGTCCGTGCCGTTCACGGTCGGCACGTTCCTCGACGTCGGCCGCGAGAACGGAAAACTCACGGAAGAAGCCCAGGCTCCTCAGCGTCAGTTCTCGGCTCTCCTACCCCTCTTGAAGAAACACAAGCGCCTGCAGGAACGCAAGGAGCTCGAGCTCGGCTCCCAGCAAATCGACCTCGGTGCGAACGTCACGGTGGAAGTCGTGGCGACGGGCGGCAAGCTCGGCCCAGGCACGAACGCTTTCGAGATCGCGGCGAAACACAAGGCCGACTTCGCCAAGGCGCCCGCCGACGACTCGGCGCTTTCGGCGGCGCTCGAGATCTCGCTCGGAGACTTCGAGCTGTTCCTGGCCGGCGACTTGCCGGGGTCGGACAAGAAGAACCGCCGCTACTTCCACGTGCGCAGGGGCAAGACCGTCGTGAACGCCGAGGGGATGTTGGTCGACGCATGGCGCGAAGGGCAGCGCGAAAGCGACGTCGAGGTGTTCTTTGCGAGCGCTCACGGGTCGAGCTACTCGAACAGCCAGAAGCTGCTCGACGCGCTGGACCCCGAGGTCATTCTCTACTCGGCCGGAGACGGCCGTCACCCGATTCACACCGTCGTACGCCGAGGCGGCAAGACCGCGCGGCAGCTTGCGACAACCCGCGTCGGTGACGACAAGTTATTCGAAAAATCGAACGGCAAAGTAGCCGGAGAAATCGAGATTCTCGTATCCGCCGACGGCAAGAGCTATCGCGTGAACGGCGAGGCGTACGACGCGTTGAGCGACGCTCGCGAGAGCGCGGCGAAGGGCGCGGCCGGCACCGGCGAGGGTGCAGGGCGCCCGGACGGCGCGAAAGTCGCTCCGGAAATCGCCCCGCCGGCGGCACCTAGACCCGCGGCGCCGAGGAACGCTGCGCCCGGGGCCACGGTGGCGAAGCCGGCACCCCCGGCGCCGAAAGCCGCCGCGCCCAATTCGGAATAGGCCGTCGCGCGCCGACCGCGACCGTGGTCGCTCGCAGCGCCGCCTCGACGGCCGCTACTGGACGAAGTCGATACCGCCGCCCGGGCCGAAACCACAGCCGGGTGTGCTGCCGCTGCAGTCGCAGCGATCTTCCACGAAGGTTATCGGGTTGCGATTGTGGGTGACGCAGGTTTCCGTGGACAGCGGCTTTTCAGGAGGTTCGCTCGAGCAGGTGATGGAACCTTCGTCCAGCTGTGAGCCCTGGCAGGTGATTCCCGACTTCATGAAGACCACCGGCGATTCCAGGCTCGTTTCGATGCACGCTGCTTGCTCGCCCTGTCCGACCGTCTCCGTACCGAAGAGCAACTCGCAAGCTACCGGATAGGGCGCGCGCTCGGGACACGTCACTTCCGCGCAGTCCGAGTTGGGCTCAAACTCGACGGTTACGGTTTCGCCACCGCCGGTCATGCCGCCGCTTCCCGGCGTGGCGCCGCCGCCGCCTTCGCCACTCGTGTCCGCGCCGCCTTCGCCCGTGTCCTGGCCGCCGCCGGTCGTGGAAACTCCGCCCGTTCCGTCCGTGCTTCCGCCGCTCGTCCCTGGAGCGTTGCCCATCCCGCCAACGCCCGTCGAAGCGGCGCCGACCGTTGAAGAGCCGCTCGCAGGCGAACCGGTCGCCGCGCTGCTTGCCGAGGTGCCACCGGTAGAAGACATTCCGCTCGTACTT
Source organism: Polyangiaceae bacterium (assembly GCA_036393455.1). Classification (GTDB taxonomy): domain Bacteria; phylum Myxococcota_A; class Polyangia; order Polyangiales; family Polyangiaceae; genus DASWGX01. Next base: position 10,419 of record DASWGX010000113.1, on the reverse strand, counting down.
CCGGCCGTCGTCGACCCGCCAACTCCCGACGCCTGTGGACCGTCGCTCGTGGCACCGTCCTCGTCGAAGAAGTCAGGCACTTCGTTCTGACAGCTTGCGAAGACGACGGCGCCAAGCGCGATCGCTACGATGTCTGCGCGCATGACGTGGCTACTCTGCCATAAATGCTTTCGCGTCGCTACGCTCGATATCTTGGTAGACGAGACTGATGCCTTCAGTCTTCGACTAGCGAGCGGCGTTCACGACGGTTCGTTCAACAACACGACATTCGTTCACGACTATCGACGTTTCCGTGAACGATTGCGCATCAAACGAATGAGGCGCTTACATCGTGCCAACGCAACCTACACAAAAGAACGACGCGGATCGCATATCGACTTCTTTGAACTTTTCCGCCGTGAGGATACGCGCTCGTTCGCGAGCAGCGGGCGCGGCCGCAAAACGGTTGACCACCTCGGCGACGCGCTGCGGCGTTTGCGCGTCGCGGCAGCGGCGGCTACAAGAGGCCATGCGGTTCCTGGCCAGGATACGGGCCCAGCTCGACCGCTGGCGTCACATCGCCGACTGGGCGCTGCCCGCAGTCGTCTCGCTTGTCTTCTTCACGAGCCTGGCGCTGAACTCTCATCTGCGCAGCGCGTACGAGCTCGACCCGGACGAGGGGAACAATCTCATCAAGGCTTTGTTGCTCGACCGAGGCCGCAACCTCTATTCGGAGGTCTGGAGCGACCAGCCTCCGTTCTATAGTTACTTGCTCCTCTACACATTTCGCATCTTCGGCTGGAGCGTCGAAGTCGGACGTCTGCTCACGGCCGCGCTCGTCGCCGCTCTGCTCTACGCGGGCTACGACCTGGTGCGGCGACAGTTCGGAGGCTGGACCGGTCACGTCGCAGCGCTGCTTGGCGCCTTGCAGCTCGCGCTGAACCCGGTGCTCGTCCGCCACTCCATGAGCGCCATGATCGGGCTGCCGTCCATCGTCTTCGCGATGCTCTCGTTGTGGGTCGTGGCGGCGGCGCCACCGGGGCGAAGGCTCGCGCTTCTGGGCTCGGGCGCGCTCTTCGCGCTCTCGCTCGCCACCAAGCTGTTCACGGCGTTCTTGCTCCCCGTGGCGGCCGGGCTCGCTGCCTGGAGCGCCATCCGCGCGGGCGGCGACGATCGCACGCGGCGCGCCGTTCGCGCGCTCGGCTACTGGGCGCTCGGTTTCGGCGTCACGGTACTGTTGACCATGCTCCCGGTGCTGCTCGGCAACGGATTCGGGCAGCTCCTGTCCTCGCACCTGGTCGGTCGAGAACTGATGGGCCAAGACGGCCGCTCCGTGACGCAGTTCTTGACGTCGCAGCGCAGGCTCTACGCCGCCGCGGCGCTCGGCTTCGTTGCTGCTCTGGCCTTGCGCCGTCCGGTTTTCGTCGGTCTCGGGCTCTGGTGCGGCCTCGGCATCGTCCTGCTTGGCCGCCACGCGCCCGTCTGGCTCCACCACAGCTTGCTCATCAGTGTACCCGCGTCGCTCCTGAGCGGTTTCTTGATAGGCGTGCTCGTCGAGCGCGCCAGCAGCTATCGCGGCAAACGCCTGCTGGCGCTGGCGGTCGCCTCCGGCTTGGTCTTGTCGCTCGAGGTCGGAGAGCTGAGGCGAAGCCTGCGCAAGATCGACGAGGTCTGGTTCTTCAAGGACAGCGGCAGCGACTGGCGCGTCGCGGAAGTCATCCGCGCGCACGCTGCGCATACGAACCTCATGGTGACGTCGCGTCAAATCCATGCGTTCCGCCTGCGCGTCGAAGTGCCGCCGTGGCTCGCGGTCACCTCTTCGAAACGCTTCAAGGTAGGCCTGCTCGGTCCGAAGGAGATCATCCGCATCATCCGCGCGGAACACCCGGACATCGTCGTGATCGACGATCGCTGGATCCCGTGGACGGGAAACAAGGTGCAGCGCTCCCTGCGCAAGAAGTATCGCCTGGTTCACGAAGATCCCAAGCACCGTGGCGTTCGCGTGTACGTGCGCCGCGGACAGCCCAACGAGACGAGCCAGGTCGTGCCGCTCAAGATCGGCGCGGCGCCGGCGAGCAACGGCAAAGCTTCCGCGTCGGAAGCGCGGGGGCAGGTCCTCGCATTGCGCACGAGCCTGACCGGCACTACACCTTGAGACTCGGTAGACCGAGCGCCGGGCTCCCGAGCCGCGGACCATGGGCCATGTCGAAATCACCCGCCTGAACGCGCCGCACGGTACCGCCGAGCCGCACGGGCCCGACGGCCTCGAGGCGTTTCATCCCGCGCTCGCTGCCTGGTTTCGGCGGGAAGTCGGGACGCCCACCGACGCGCAACGCCGCGGCTGGTCCTCGATCGGGACCGGCGCGCACACGCTCGTCGTCGCGCCCACGGGCTCCGGCAAGACGCTCGCCGCGTTCCTGGCCGGAATCGATCGGTTGGTACGGCTCGGTCAAGCCGGCGCGCTCGCGGAGGAAACCCACATCGTCTACGTGTCGCCGCTCAAGGCGCTGAGCAACGACATCCACAAGAACTTGGCGCTTCCTCTCGAGGGAGTGACCGCGGAGCTCGAGCGTCGCGGGGAGCCGTGCCCCGGGATTCGCACGGCGGTCAGAACCGGCGACACTCCGGCGCGCGAACGCGCGCAGATGGCGCGGCATCCACCGCACATTCTCGTCACCACGCCGGAGTCTCTCTTCATCCTGCTCAACTCCGACGCGGGACGCTCGCTGCTCCGGACCGCAGGGAGCGTGATCGTCGACGAAGTTCACGCGCTCGTCCACGACAAGCGCGGCGCCCACCTCGCCTTGAGCCTCGAACGGCTCGACGCCCTTTCGGGCCGGCGCTTGCTGCGCATCGGACTCTCCGCCACCCAGCGCCCGGTGGAAGAGGTCGCAAGTTTCCTGGTCGGCACCGCGAAGGATGGCTCGCGCGCGTGCGAGATCGTCGACGGCGGTCACCGGCGAGAGCGCGATCTCGGCATCGAGCTTCCCGGCTCTCCGCTTCAGGCGGTCATGGCCGCCGAGGTCTGGGAAGAAGTGCACCGGCGTTTGTGCGAGCTCATCCGAGCACACCAGACGACGCTCGTCTTCGTCAACACGCGGCGGCTTGCCGAACGGCTCACGCGCAACCTGAGCGAACAGCTCGGCCCCGACGCCGTGACTTCTCACCACGGAAGCTTGTCGAAGGAACAGCGGCTGCGGGCCGAGCAACGGCTCAAGCAAGGTTCGCTCAAGGCCCTGGTCGCTACGGCTTCGCTCGAGCTCGGCATCGACATCGGCTTCGTAGACCTGGTGTGCCAGGTCGGCACCGTGCGTTCGATTTCGACGTTCCTCCAGCGCGTCGGGCGCTCGGGGCATCGACTCGGCGCGACGCCCAAGGGTCGTCTCTTTCCGCTGAGCCGCGACGAGCTCGTCGAAGCCGCAGCGCTGTTTCGGGCGGTGAACGCCGGCGACCTCGACACGCTTCGCGTTCCCCGGGGCCCGCTCGACATCCTGGCCCAGCAAATCACCGCGGCGACCGCCATGGACGAATGGGACGAGACGGCCCTGTTCGACCTCGCGCGGGGCGCGTACGCCTACCGCGACCTGCGCCGCGAGGAGTTCGACGCCGTGGTGCGCATGCTAGCGGAGGGCTTTTCCACGCGGCGCGGGCGGCGCGGAGCACGGCTGCACTACGACGGCGTCAACGGCAAGCTCCGCGCGCGCAAAGGAGCGCGCATCATCGTCAACACGTCGGGCGGCGCTATCCCGGAAATGGCGGACTACGAAGTGCTGGAAGAACCGACGGGCCTCCGCGTGGGGAGCATCAACGAGGACTTCGCGATCGAAAGCATGGCGGGCGACATCTTCCAGCTCGGCAACACCTCGTGGCGTATCCTGCGCGTCGAGCCAGGGCGCGTCAGGGTGCAGAACGCGCAGGGCCAGCCGCCGACGATACCTTTTTGGCTGGGCGAGGCGCCGGCGCGGTCGCGCGAGCTTTCCGCGACCGTTTCACGCCTGCGCGAGCAAGTGGCGGAGCGCTTGCACGAGGTCGTGGAGGTCGCCGGCGCGAGTCGCGAGCAGGGCCTTGCCGAAGCCGAGCGCTGGGCTCGCCAGCACTCGGGCATCGACGCGGAGGCCGCACGCCAGCTCGTCGAGTACCTAGCCTCCGCGTACTTTTCGCTCGGCGCCATGCCAAGCGAAAGCACGATCGTGCTCGAGCGCTTCTTCGACGAGGCCGGCAACATGCAGCTCGTCGTGCACTCGCCGCGCGGCGCACGCCTCAACCGCGCCTGGGGCCTCAGCTTGCGCAAGCGCTTTTGCCAGCGCTTCAACTTCGAGCTCCAGGCCGCAGCCAACGAGGACGCCGTCGTGCTCTCGCTCGGGCCGACCCACAGCTTTCCGCTGAGCGACGTCTTCGAGTACCTGAAGAGCGCGACGGCCGAACAGCTCTTGATACAAGCGGTGCTCGACGCGCCGATGTTCATGACGCGCTGGCGCTGGAACGCGACGCGCTCGCTGGCCGTGCTCCGGTTCCGCGGAGGAAAAAAAGTGCCGCCGCGCTTTCAGCGCATGGACGCCGACGATCTGCTTTCACTGGTTTTTCCGGACTCCACTGCCTGCGCGGAAAACCTCTCCGGGCCCCGGGAGATCCCCGAGCACCCGCTCGTCGAACAGACGCTGGCCGATTGTCTCACCGAGGCCATGGATGTCGATGGGCTGATCGAGCTCTTGCGGCAGATCGAAGCAGGCGAAAAACGCTTGGTCGCGCGCGACGTCGCGGAAGCCTCCCCGCTGTGTCACGAGATCCTCAACGCGCGTCCCTACGCTTTCTTGGACGACGCGCCGCTCGAGGAGCGGCGGACTCAGGCCGTGATGGCGCGGCGCTGGCTCGATCCGGCGACCGCGGACGATCTCGGTGCGCTCGACCCCGACGCCATCGCGCGCGTCCGCAAAGAGGCGTGGCCGGAGGTTCGCAACGCCGACGAGCTCCACGACGCACTCGTGATGACGGGCTTTTTTACGCTGGCAGAAGCGCGTGAAAATGGTTGGGCGGCGCTCGCAGAGGAGCTCGCGCGAGAGAGCCGGGCCGCCGTCGCGGAAACCGGCGGCGCGACGCTCTGGGTCGCCGCCGAGCGCTTGCCGCAGCTCCAAGCGGTGTTTCCGGACTGCCGCCTCTCGCCGCCGCTTTCCGCGCCGCGCAACGCCGCCCGCAGCGAGGGCCGCGAGTCGGCGAAGGTCGAGCTCTTGCGCGGCCGTCTCGAGACGCTCGGGCCGACGACGGAACGGCAGGTTGCGGCGAGCCTCGGCATGGCGGCATCGGAGGTCACGGCGACGCTCGCGGCGTTGGAGAGCGAGGGTTTCGTGTTGCGCGGCCGCTTCGAGCCCGGTGAAGGCGATCAGTGGTGCGAACGGCGGCTCCTGTCGCGTGTTCACCGCTACACACTGAATCGTCTGCGACAGGAAATTCAGCCGGTGAGCGCTGAATGCTTCCTGCGCTTCCTGCATCGGTTTCAGCACGTCGCGGCAGGGACGCGCCTCGAAGGCCCGCGCGGCGTGCTCGCGGTTCTCGAGCAGCTCGAAGGCCTCGAGCTGCCTGCCGCGGCTTGGGAAGCTGAGGTCTTAGCCGCGCGCGTCGAACACTACGACGCCGCCTGGCTCGACAGCTTGTGCCTGTCGGGACAGATCGTGTGGATGCGGTCGCGGCTCGCGGTGCCGGCGGATGGCGGACGTCGCGGCGCCGGACCAGTGCGCGCCACGCCCATCGCTTTGTTGCCGCGCGCCTCGGCTCACCACTGGCCGGCGGGAGCCACCCGGGGCGAGCTCGTGGCGTCGCTTTCGGGTCCCGCGCGCCGCGCCGTCGAAGCGCTGGAGCGAAGCGGAGCGCTCTTCTTCCCGGACTTGTTGCGAGAAGTCGGCGGGCTGCGCACCGAGCTCGAGGCAGCCTTGGCCGAGCTCGTGGCATCAGGGCTCGTCACCTCGGACAGCTTTGCCGGGCTCCGCGCGCTGATTCCGAATCGGCGGAGAGAACGCGGGCGGTCGAGACGCGCGGCCGTCGACGCGTTCGCCGCTTCTGGCCGCTGGGCGCTCGTCCGCCGCGAGGTGCAACCCGAGGCGCAAGCGGAATCCCCGCTGGTCGAGCACGTGGCGTCGAGCCTGCTGCGCCGGTACGGCGTCGTCTTCCGGCGTCTGTTCGAGCGCGAGAACGCCCCGGTTCCCTGGCGCGATCTGCTCAGGGTCTTCCGCACGCGGGAAGCCCGCGGGGAGCTGCGTGGCGGCCGCTTCGTAGCCGGGTTCACCGGCGAGCAATACGCGCTGCCCGACGCGGTAGTCGAGCTTCGCCAGGTTGCTCGCTCGCGCGACGAAGAGCCGGCCCTGCTGTCCGTGAGCGCCGCCGATCCGCTGAACCTCGCGGGCATCTTGACGCCTGGGGAACGCGTTCCCGCTCTGACGTCGAATCGAGTCCTTTATCGCGGCGGCGAGCCCATCGCCACCAAGTCGGGCAGCGTGGTGGAGTTCTTGGTGGACATGGAGCCGGCGACTCGGGCGCGCGCGAGCCGGGTGTTGGTGGCGTCCGGCCGCGCGTTGCTCCAGTCCGCGATCTCTGATCCGCCCTGAGCCGACTTTTAATCGCTCTATCCGGGGTGGATGGTGTGGGGGCGTCGAGAGCGGCTCACGCCGCGGAACGGCTTCGGCGTGCATCCAGACCGAGCACGCAGAGCGGCTGGTCCGAGACGGAGAAGCCCACGTCGTCCCCGAGCTGTACCGGAATCTGCTTGTAGGGACCGTCGAGGAAAAGGCACGCGCTCTGCATCTTGCTCTGCAGCGTCAGCGACTGGCGCGGAGTCACCCTGAGCTTGAGGAGCCGGTATGACCGGCCGTAGGCGAGATAGGGCTCGCGCACCACGAGCTGAAGATCGCGCGATCGCAACGGGAGCACCTCGCCGCCGGCCGAGCGCTGCGCCGCCGTGGAGCCCGCGGCCGGACCGATCCAGAGTCCGCTCGACCGCTGTTCCTCCACCTTGCCGCGAAAGCGCAAAATGTAGCGTGACGTCGCGGCCGGTGACGCGTGACAGAAGAGCGCCTCGTTCAGCACGCGTTCCGAGCGTACGCGGCCGTTCACGGTGACGCGCATGCGAGCGAGGGTCACGCTCTTGAGCCGCCCGTCGAGCGCCCCCAGAATGTGCTCGCGCAGCGTCTTCTTGTTGGCGGCGCAAAAAAACCCGATGCTGTGCCGCGGAGCGCTGTTGACGCCGAGCACCGGTACCTGCGCGACGTTGTGCGAGGCAGCGAGCAGCGTGCCGTCGCCGCCGACCGTGATGACGAGGCTCGCGTCCGAGGTGTGGAACGCCGCGTGCGCGCCGCGCAGGAGCAGCACGTGAGCGCCCACATCGGCGAGGACCTTCTCGACGCTTTCGAGAGTGGATAGATGCTCGCGATGTGCCGGGAGCCAGTTTTTGACGCTACGATCATTGTGTCGAATCAAGGCGCGAGCGCGCGGATCGGATTCTTCCTCGACGAAGCGGCTATAAAACGATCGCTTTGCCACCACGATGACTCGCGTCGTCATCGCCGGTACTCCGCGAGCCGGCGAAGCCCGAGCTCGGTCTTGGCGTCGCCGATGCGCCCCTCACGGCACCACGCGAGCGCCGCCTCGAGCGGCGGATCGATGATCTCTCCCAGGTGCTCGAGCGGAGAGCCGTCGAGGGGCGGCTCGCGGCGCAGGGTCGGATCGACCTCCACCGCGAAATGGTGATGCATCTCGCCGATCAATCCCGGCGTCGGAAACACGCTCGGCCCGAGAGCGATCAAGCGCGACGTGTCCACGTCGAAGCCGAGCTCTTCGTGGAGCTCCCTTCGCGCGCACGCGACGAAGCCGGACGCGCTCTGCTCCTCCGGTTCCACGAGGCCCGCCGGAAGCTCCCAGAGGTTCCCCTCGGCCGCAGGATCCTCGAGGCGCCGGCGCGTTCTTGCCGGCGGTCGTACCGCGCTTCTCAGGTACACGTGCCGCGCGCCCATGCGCTGATAGAACGCCGCGATGACCACCGCGTCGATCGCGCGTCGATCGACTTCGTCGTACGAGAAGGGAGCGCTCCTGGAACCGTCGGGATACGTCGCGCGGTACGTCGTACGACGCACGCGGAGAAACGGCGCGGCCCGGGCGCTCTCGATCGGGTCGAGGCGAATCGGCGGACACGCTCTGTACGGATACGGTGTAGAGGGCACGGTCCTCGTGGCCGCGGGCGTGGGACGCCCGTGATGGGACGCGCAAAGGTTACCCCGGGCGAGCTTCGAGGCCCAGAGTTCATGCTATGGTCCGCCCCCGATGTTTCGTGGTTTCTTGCGCGCTCTTCTGATCGGGGCTTCCGTGTGGGGCTCGGCGGCCCTCGCGGCGACGTCCGTTTCCGCGGCGCCCAAAACCAATGCGAAAGTGGACGTCGAGGCGCTGCGCGCCGAACTCGAAAGCGGGGAGGAAGGGCGCATGCTGAGCGCGCTCGCCGAGCTCTCGACCCACGGAAAAGACTTGCCGGAGGCGGCGAATCTGCTCCGCGGCGTGCTCGAGCGCGGTGCGTCGGTGCCCGTGATCGAAGCCGCCCTCTCCGTCGCTTCGCTGCTCGCACGCGCGGAGCTCAGCGAGGCGGTAGCGCGCTACACGCGCCATCGCAGTCCGAGCGTGCGCCTCACCGCGACCCGCACGCTTGGCGCCACGGGCGGTACGGCGGCGATCCCGGCGCTGCGCGCGGCGTTGCGTTCGGCGGACGCGGCGGTGCGGGGCGCCGCGGCGGAGGGGCTCGGCAGACTCGGAGCCAAGGAGGCGGTGGGGGAACTGTTCCTGGCACTCGACAGGCGCGTGCTGCAAGCCGCAAGCGCGATCGGGCGCTTGTGCGCGCCTCCGGAATGCCTGGCCTTGTCGGAACGTTTGGGCAGAGTACCGCTCGAGGCCATGACCGACGGCATCGATCACATTCTCCTGCGATCGGCGTCCGAGATGCCGGACGAGCACAAGGTCAAGGTGATCGCGCGCGTAGCGGCACTCGCAACCGCGGACGCGGCGCGCTACCTCGTCGGCGTCGCGAATCGCTGGCCCGCCGGCGACGCCGGTAAGGCGCGTCGAGCCTTGAAGGACGCCATCGAAAGCCTGGGCGAAAAAGACCCACTCAAGAAGCCATGAAAGAGTATTGCTGGGCTCGGCTCGGGTGGCTCGTCGCAGCGCTCGTTTCAGCGCCGCTCGGCTGCGGCGCGAGCGGACCGTTCGAAAAGCCCTTCACGGCGCGCTGGCAAAACGACCGAGGGCGCTCCATCTCGCTCGTGCAAGAGCGTCTCGCCGGCTCCAAAACGCCGGTAGGGCAGCCACTGGCCGTCGGTGTCGGTGCCGGCGGCCTGATCGCGCTGCCTTTGGACGGCAACGGCGTTGCCTGGTCGCAGGCGGCAACGCTCGACGCACTCCCGGCGATTGCCGGCGACGTCGTGGTCGCCACCGCGGCGGGTCGGCTGCTCGCTTTCGAAGCACGCACGGGAAAGCCGCTCTGGAACGTCGACGCCGAGGGCCGCCGATTGCGCGGCGCCGGCGACGACGGCGGCACGACGGCCGTGACCCTCGGCTCGCGAGAAGACGGGCAGCCTTCCCAGCTCCTGCTGGTCGATCGGGCAGGTCACGTTCGCCACCGGCTCGACTCCGCAGCCGAGCTCGGCCGACCTGCCGTGCTCGCCGGCGTCGCGTTCGTCCCCTGGCAAAACCAGTACGTCTCCGCCATCGACGTCGAATCGGGCGAAGAAATCGGGCGCTTGCTCATGCGCGAACAGGTGAGCAACGCGCTCGCGATCGGCGGGTTCGTCTTCGTCGGGCAGCTCGGCCTGCTCCGCTTCGATGATCGCATCGCCGCTGCCACGACGGGCGGTGCGCGGCGCATCGAGCTTCCGTTCAAGAAACTACCGGGCGACCCCGTCTGGCTTTCGGACGGAACCAAGACGGAGCTCCCCACCGCGGGCGCGCGCGCCAGGGTCAGGCTTCTCGCGCGCCCCGTCGAGCGCGGCGAAGAGATCGAGCTCGCGGCGGGCCATTTCGCCGCCACGTATTACCGCGTCGTGATGGGTTTTCGCGCAGAAGGCGCCAAGCTCGCCTGGGTGAAGACGCTGCCTGCCGATTCCCTGGGCGGCGGCGCTGCGAGCCCGGGTTTCGTCCTGTGCGACAAACTGGGCGGCGTGCACCGAATCGATGCAACGTCCGGCGCGGCGCAGGCTCCGCTCTCGCTCGGAGCGCGCGTGCGCGCGTGCGTCGTGCAGGCAGGCGACCTGTCCGTCGCGGCGAACGCCCCCGCGCCTTCTTTGACCGAGCAGGTCTCCGAGGCGATCTTCCTGCACGATCCCGAGATGGCGGCAGCTCACGAATTCTTGCTGTCGGAGATCGGAGTGCTCGCCGATCCGGCTGTCACGCGGCTCTTGATCGACGTACTGAGCGCGC
>DASWGX010000112.1:0-3110 GCA_036393455.1 Polyangiaceae bacterium | reverse complement strand
TCGAGAGCGGTTTCGTCGCACCGAGGCTCGAAAAGTATTCGGAGCTGGACGATCTGTTGAAGCTCGACCCGATCCACGACGCCGATCCCGCGGGCTGGCCGCTGCGCGAAGTGCGGGAGTCGTAGTGGGCGAAAGCCCGCTGGTCAGCGTGATCATCCCTGCGCGCGACGCGCAGGCGACGCTGGCGCGGGCCGTAGCTAGCGTGCGAGCGCAAACGTACACGTCCGTCGAGGTCGTGGTGGTGGATGACGCTTCGGAAGATCAGGGACGAGCTTGCCGGGAGTGCGCCCCGGACCGGCTCGTCCTTCGCGAGACGTCGGCGGGGCCCGGGGCCGCACGAAACGCGGGAGTCGCGGCGGCGAACGGCTCGCTGCTGGCGTTCCTGGACGCCGACGATTGGTGGCTTCCCGAAAAGCTGCAAGCCTACCTCGAGCACTTGCAAGGGACGGGCAACGACCTGGCCGTCGGCTATTTTCGCTACGAGCTCGAAGGCGTTGCGGTTCCGGCAGGCTTCAACCCAGCGCTTCTGAATGGAGAGCACCTGGGACGCATCCCGAGCGCGCTCGTGGTTCGCCGGCGGGCGTTTGCTGCTTTGGGCGGGTTCGACGAGACCCGAATGACGGCCGAAGACGTGGAGTGGTTCGGACGCGTCGCGCGAGCAGGGCTGTCGCCGAGCGTCGTCCCGGGTGTGCACTTGGTCAAGAGCGTGAGCGGAAGGAACCTATCGTTGCGGCATTCGAGCGCCCGGCGCGATCTGTTCGAGGTGCTCACGGCCAACCTGCGCGCCCGGCGGAGTCGCACGATAGCGGAGCCGGTAGGCGAGTAGCCGCCGGCGCCTGACTACGTCAAGTCGGCTGATGCGGGCCGGCAGCTTCGCCGTTCGATTGCTCGGCGCGTTCCCGCGCGCGTTTGCGGTCGAGCGCCATCTTGAAAACGCGTAGCATATTGAGCTCGACGAGCGATTTTCCGCGCGTCATGTTCCCGTCGTGGCGACGTACGTGAAGCGTCACTTCCTCTAGGCGTTCGACGCGGCGGTCTGCCTCGTAGGCTCGGTTGTACCAATCCGTATCTTCCCCGAACTCCAGTTTCGAGTCGAACAGGCCGACCGCGTCGAAGACGCGGCGCCGGTACACGCCCGCGCCGATATAGAACGTGAACGCTTCCCGGGGATTGCCTTGAAACTCGTAGCGGGCCGACTCGGGATTGAGCTCTAGCAGGTGCCCGTAGCCGTGGACGACGTCGACCTCCGGGTGCTCGAGCAGGTGCGCCATCAGGCGGTGAAGGTTGTCCGGCGGCCACAGATCGTCGACGTCGAGAAACGCCAGGTACTCGCCCGCCGCGTCGCGTATTCCACGGTTCCGTGCTTCCGACGGGCCTTTGGCGCGATCGTGCTTGATGTAGCGCACTTCGACCGGCAAACGACCGACGACTACGTCCGTATCGTCGGTAGAGCCGTCGTTGACGACGATGATCTGCAGCGCGGGGTAGTTTTGCGATAGGACATTTCCGACTGCTTCGGCGATGAAGCGCGCGCCATTGTGTGCAGGGATGATCACGCTCACGAGCGGCAGGGTCCGAGGCTGTGCGCCGTTCGACGCTGCTGGTTCGGCGCTCCACGGCCTGTCTTGCAGAAATGTGCGAATCGCACCGGGAATGAGTGCGAGATCACGCCCGAGTTTGATCTCGTAGCAGGGCACGCGGGCCACCAAGCGGTCGACGAAAGCGTGCGCGTGATCGCCCGCGTAGGGCAGCTGCTCGAGCGTGGTAAAGACCGTCTCGCGCTGTAGCCTGGCGCGGTCGGCGGGCACGAAGACCGTGTCTTGACGGCGCTCGATGACCGGCGTCGCCAGCGCGGCAAGCGGCAGCGTGAGCTTGAGACGGTCGGCAAAGCGCGCGCCCAGGACTACCACGGCCTTTTCCTTGTCGAGGGCGTTCCTGTTCATGACGTGGGGAAACAACTGCGGCATTCGCGCGAGCTGCTCCGCAGTCAGCTTCGCGGTCGAGTACAGGCTGTGAACGGCCGGCTCCGGATCGACTCTGACGATGAGGTAGTCGTCCGCAACGTAGTCGAGCCCGCGCGTCAGCGAGACGAGCGCGGTCGTCGACTTGCCGACGCCGCCCTTGCCCGCGATCAAGAGGGCGCCGTCGCTGGTGCCGACGGCGGCGCCGTGGATCAAGTGCCAGCCGTAAAGCTCCGTCCAAAAATGGAGGAGACTGCGCAATGGTGACGCCTTCACCCAGTAGGGCAGCAGGCGTTCCGACTCCACCCAGTAGGCTCCCCGGGCCGCCTCGCGGTCGAAAACGTTGACGGAGGATTCAATCCAATGAAAGGCCGCGCGATAGCGGCGGCTGTTGAAGCCCCAAATGTCTCCTCGATCGGTAAAGTCGCGCTTGGCGCACGGCGGATTGGCCATCGAAACGCCGGTTGATTCCGAATCCCAGATGATCAACGTCGCGTCGGCCTGCTCCGAGTCCGAGACGGCGAGATGAGCCAGCGCCGTCGTCAGATGCGGAACCAGGCGCGGGCCCGCAAATATCAACCGCAGCCTCTTTTCCCACACCTGGTACGAGTGGGCGATACCGCCGACGGTCGTGACGGCACGCGTCGCGCAATCGTGCGCCGCGTCGAAGAACGCACGCTGTTCCGCTTCGGTTCTGCGGGGCCGCTCCACGCCTCAACCTCCGGCGTTTCTCGTCCTACCGGGAGGTGCGGCCAAGTCTGATGGTAGCGGTTGGCCACGGCGCAAGCGCGCCATCGCGCGCGATGCGGCTCGGTGCAGCGTCGTTGAATCCCGAGGATTCGCAAATAGATGGTGGTCGAACCAGAAAAGCCACTGCGGCTCCGGAGGCTCGAGCTCTTCGAGCATCGAAGCCGGCAGCGCGACACTCAACCTCTCCTCGAGGAAGCGCAGCGTCTCTCGCAGCGGCACATGAAAGGCGCGCCGCTTGGCTTCCGCGGCCAGCAAGGCCCAATCGAGATCGGGGCTTCGCAGGAGCATGACGGAATCAGGCACCCAGGTCACGCTCATGGCCAGGCTGAAGCGCGCCCCGTGCACGCAGGTGTGCAACAAGAGGTCGCTCGTACACGGAACGAGCAGCTTGCGGCCATG
>DASWGX010000111.1:0-10556 GCA_036393455.1 Polyangiaceae bacterium | reverse complement strand
GCCGCGCAAAGCGAGCCAGGCGGTGATGATGTGCCTCCTGGTGTGCGTGGTCTACAATGCCATCGTCACGGCAGGCTTCTACTGGTTGGTAGGGCCGATCCACTGAGCGTCGCGCTTGGCCATGGAGTCCGGCATCAGCCTCGTTGACGTCTCGTTCGGCTACGGCAAGTCCGTCGTACTGAGACGGGCATCGCTCGGCATTCCGAGGGGCGGCACCGCCGTCGTGGCGGGGCGCAACGGCGCTGGCAAGAGCACGTTGCTGTACGTCTGCGCCGGCCTCCTACCGGTGGCCTCGGGAAGCGTTACCATCGACGGCCACGCGCCGGACGCGCGGCACCCCGCAGCGCTCATGGGCGCCGGCGTGCGCCGCGGCTTCGTGTTCCAGGAGGGCGGACTTCTGTCGAACATGAACGCCCTCGCCAACGTCGCCCTTCCCCTCTACTACCACGCCGATTCGCTGCAGCTCGAGCCCGAACAAGTGGAGGCGCGCGCGCGCGCCGCTCTCGAACGCGTGGGCCTCTCCGGTAACGAGCTCTACGAGCTCCCCGCACACTTGTCGTTCGGCGTGAGAAAGCGCCTGGCTCTCGCGCGCGCCATCGCTCTCGAGCCCAACTTCTTCTACTTCGACGATCCCGACGTCGGGCTCGATCCCGCGACCGCCGCGCTGGTCCACGAGATCCTGTGCGGGTACCGCGACGACCCTGCCGTAACGATGCTCGTGGCCACGAACCGCGACCTTCTGATCGACCGACTCGGTGTGCCCGGCTACACGTTGCGGGACGGCGTGATCACGCCGCGGAGCGTCCCCCAGCCGCCGCCGCGCCTGCCGTCGAGGCTTGCATGACGCAAGGTCCCGAGGAACGCTCGAACGCCCCCGACCTTGCCCGCACCGAGAGCTCGCCCAAGGAACGCGCCGGGCCGCGCGGCGCCGGGCTCACCCTGGTCGCGGTGCTGCTCTGCACGCTGGCGGCCGCGGGCTACGCGCTCCTCCATCTACTTCAGGCGGCGCGCCGCTAGCGCCGGGCTCCGGAACCCGTGCGCCCTTTTGCGCCCAGAGTTTCCCTGGAGCACCGAGAGCCGTATTCTCTTGGTATACAGTTTTTCGAGGACGGCCTGGCCGCCAGGCGCGCGGCATGGCACGTTATCTAGGTGCATACAGCAGCGGAAAGGGACGTCTTCGGCTACCGGGACTATCGGCGTTTTCTCGCCGATTCGTATCAAGTTCGCAAGAACTCAGAATACGGATTCTCGTACCGTTCCTTCGCCAGGCGGATTGGTTCGGCGGCGCCGAACTACCTCAAGCTGGTCATGGACGGCCAGCGCAACCTGACGCCGGAGATGGCGGCGCGTTTCGCCTCGGCGCTCGGTCTACAGGGAGATTCGGCAGACTACTTTTGCGATCTGGTCGCGTTCAATCAGGCGGCAAGCGCCCTGGAGCGGGATCGCTCTTACCAGCGTCTCACGCGCCACCGCCGCTACAAGAAGGCGTTCCGCCTGGACGCGGCGCACGCCGAGTACCACGGCGAATGGTACATCCCGGCAATCCGCGAGCTCGTCGGGTGCGCGGGTTTTCGCGAGGATACCAAGTGGATCGCTCGCAAGCTCAAGCCGAGCATTTCCACGCGTCAGGCGGAGCACGCGCTCAAGGTCTTGCTGCGCCTCGGTCTCATCGTCCGAGGCGCCGACGGCACCCTCGAGCACCAGGAACCGGTTCTGACTACGGGCGACGATCAACCGCTCGGGCACCACATCACTACCTTTCATCGAACCATGCTGGAGCGCGCGGCCGAATCCCTGGACACGTGCGAGCGCGAGGAGCGCGAAGTCGCGGGCCTCACGCTGAGCTTGTCCGAAGCACAGTTTCGCGAGCTGAAACGGACGCTCTACCGGTTCCGCCAGGAGCTTCTGCAAGCGGCGGTCGACGGCGCCGAAACCGAGACGCCGACGCGCGTGGTCCAGGTCAATTTCCAGATGTTTCCGCTTACCGAGCTGGTCTCAGGGAGTGACGAATCATGAAAAGAATCATCGGCTTGGGGATGTTGTCGCTGCTGGCCGGCTGCAACGCAACGGAAACCGGGAACCCCTACGGCGACCCGCCCGACAACGGCGGCGAGGGCGTCGACGGCGGTTCGAACTGCGAGGAAACCTCCGAAGACGTCGAAACGACGGAGCAGACGGAGCTGGGCTTCAGCGCCGACGACCTGGCCGCGGCGATCGCAGGGCAGCATACGGCGGCGCTCCAGTGGCTGGACAATCAGGTTGCCGGCTACGGCCCTGAGAGCGGCACCACCGAGATCACCGTCGGCGTCAGCACCGGCGCCGCGCGCTTCGTGACGAGCCGGCCGCGCGCCACGGACGGCCTGCAGACCGAAATCGGTCTTATCGGCCCGGGTTGTCGCAACGAGCTCGAGCTCGACGTGACGCTGACGCTGACGAGCTCGGGCGGCGCCCTGGATGAAACCATCGACACCGTGGTGCGGGCCGCCAACGCGGATTTCGCGCGCGCCCGTTTCGTGCTCGAAACGGACGCCTTGAGCGGTGCGCTCGAAGTGTCCGTCACCACGCCGCCCAACTCGCAGCCCGACGGATCACCCGAGCTTCACTTCGACGTGGGCCTTTCCGACCTCGGCATGAGCGGCTCGGTCAACCTGCTCGCGACGTACCGCAGCACCGACGGCACGGCCGTCGGCCAGGGCGGCGGCGGGCTGCTCGCCCAATGGCCGGTCGACTCGTGCGGCCCCGACGCACTGCGCTTGCCGATCGCGGAACGAGTACGCGGCGTAGCGATTACCGCACTGACCGACGCCTACACTGCGCTGAGCCCCGCAGCCTTCGAGTACGACGCCGGCGAGGCGGCCGAAGGCACCTTCTCGCTCGAGGCGACCGAAGACAGCATGTGCCACGGCCTGGACGGCGGTGCCGACGAGGCGCGCGGCGTCGAGTACGCGGGAGTCGTCAACCTGGTAACGGACGACGGCCGCGTGGACGGTCGCTTTCCCGTCAAAGTCACGGCTTCCGTGGCAGCCGACGGCACTTTGATCGAGCTCTACGTCTCGCGCAACGAGTTCACGGACGACCCGGCGCGCATGGCAGAGCTGCCGGGGGCTTTCGGGATTCAGGATCCGGTCGATCTCGAGGGCTACGACATGGGAGCGGTCGACTACAATAGCCAGCTCGCTTCGAACTCGGCCTGGGGGCGGCTCAGCATCCGCGGTTTCCAACAGGCGCCGTGCGTGACGGATCCACCGGAGCCGGAGGAGATTCCCGGCCAGGGCGGCGGCAGTCCCGGCTGTCGCGGCAGCGACATCTTCGAGCTCTGGCGGGCGAGCTTCGGCGTTCCGCCCGACGACGGGCTCTGAACGTCTGCCGGGAAGGTTCGTGGCGGCACGCCTGTGTAGAAATCACCACGCTGTCGCCGCCGCCTGAGCGTGGTCCTTCACACCGCGCGGCGCGAGTTCGGCGTTTCTTGCGTCAACGCGGGGCGGCACGAAGCGTGCTCCAGGCGTGGGGTCTGCGGGTCGTCGAAGACCCGCAAAGGAACGCTTGCCTCGCTTCTCCTTCTCGGTCCTCCTCTTACTCTCGACTCTGGGCTCGCTGGGAGGCTGCTTGCCGTTCGTCGTACCGCCGAGCCGCGTGAGCGTCGGAGCCGGGCCCATTTCGAATCAGCTCGACGAACGTGCCGGCCGAGAGCCTGCCGGCGGCGTGGCCTCGCTTCGCGCGGGGCTGCATCCGCTCCAGGCGCTCGACGCGGCGCCCCGACACTGGTTCGACCCCGGCGCCGGGTATCAACTGGAAGGGCCGCTCAGGGCAGGCGCGCCGCACGTCCACGGACCGTATCTGGATCTCGGCGTTTACCCGATGCGGCTCCCGCTCGCTGAAGCGGCTTATCTCCGCTGGGGCGGCCGGATCATGTTCGACTACCTATTCCTGAGTGGCAACCAGACTTCCGAGCACGGATTCGGCGGCGCGCTCGTGACCAACGTCGAGGTGACGGCCGGCGAGTCCGGCGCCTTCGTCAACGCCGACGAGGAGTCGGCGGTGGCCGGCCTGGTCCAAGGCCAATGGGGCTTCGGTTTGTTCGCCGGCGCCGAAACGCGCCGCTTCGGTGGCGCCCACTATGAGGGACTGACGTTCGGGATCACGCTGCGCGTGCCGTTCCTCGTGGGAGTCATCTGCTGCGCGCTGCCGTGGAACGACGACGAAGCGCCCCCTGTGGCGGCCAAGGCCAAGCGGCGCTCCACGCCCGCACGACCCGGCAGTGAAGCCTCGGACGAGCGCCGTCGCGAGCGCGAAGGTGATTCGACGCCGAAACGCCGCCGCCCGTCACCGGACTACGAGCCCGCGCGCCCGACCCCGCGCGATGACTAGCGCGCCCGCCCGCCTCGGTAGAACTAGCGACGCTCAGCGCGCCACGTCGTCCTCTTCGAGCACCGCGTCGTCGAGCCCGCTCTGAGCCCGGTCGACGTCCATGGCCTCGACCTCGGGGCGCTCGCCGCCGTAGGGGCGCCCCGGTGTCACGTAGCCGGCGGCTACCACGCCGCGAGGCAACTCGCGCGGCCGCCCTTCGGGCCGCACCTGCACGTGTTGCTCGGGCGCCGGCTCGGGGACGGCGGGTAGCGTCGCGAGCTCGGGACTCGGAGCTGGCGCGACGCCCGGCGCGACGGTCCGCTCGCTGGCCGAGGGCCGTTCCGAAGCGAAGGCACCCTCGGCTTGGCGCGGGGCAGCGGGCGACGGCGGCCGCCGTTCTGCCGGCACGACCGCGTCGATCCAGAGCTCGAGCGGCAGCGCTCCGCCGCGCAACACCACGGCCGCCGCAACCGTCACGACCCAGAGCACGGCGATCGCCAACCAGGGCCGTCGCGACGGCTTGGGTTCGGGAGCCTCGAAGTCCGCTTCCGCGAGCTTCGGCTTCGGTTTGAAGAGAAGACCCCGACGGATCGGCTGCCGCGCCATCGCGAAGGCTGCCCTCGGTCAGTGAAGCTCCGCCGACGACACGGCGGGCTTCTGACGCTGCTTGCGCGGCTGGCTGCTCGCGCGGTGAATCGGATCGGCGCCGATCGTGCCCTGGAGCTCGACAAGGTACGTGTCGGAGCTGACGCGTTCGAGCTCGATCTCCGCATGGGCCAACCGCTGGCGGATGCCGAGCCTCTCCGCTTCCTTGCGGTGGCTCGACAGCGCGAGAAACTCGCGCAGCGAGCGCACGTGACGCTGCCAGAGAGCGACGTCGCGCTCTTGCTTGACCAGAAGCCGCTCCTTGTACCAGTCGCTCTTCAGCATGGACTCCCGCGTGAAAAGCGCGCGGAATTCCGGATGCTTGGCGTCCTTGCCTTCCCACTCGCCGTACGCCATCACGTGCAGGAGCGCGCGGAGCGGCGGACACGCGTCGTCGACGCTGCCGTCCTTGAAGTAGTTCTGCGCCACGACTCGCTGCGCTTCCACGATGTTTCGAACGCCGTCCGCGAACACCGCGTGATCCTGCGCTTCCGGCTTGAGGATTTCCTCGGTGAAAACTGCCGCGGGATTGTCGAAGATGCGCCCGAAGAACGTGTGCACGAACTTGGCCGTGATGCGATAGCCGAGCCGGCTCGCCAGCACGGGATTGCCGTCGTGCTCGTAGTCTTCGAGCTTCTCCAAGTGGCCGGCCTTGATCATGCGCCGAGGATCGCGCTCTTCGGGAAACAAGCGACACCAGAGCTCGGGGATGAGCAAGCTGATGTCGTGATCGACGCGGTACTTCGGCCCTACCCAACCCGCCGCGGTGCTGAACCCCGCGTACCCGCACAACAAGAACGACACCAGCGCGTTGTTCAGGTCCGCGGTGGCACAGATGGCGTTGAAGGGGCCCTTGGTCAGCGCGCCCTCGGAGCCGAAGCCCGTGGTGCTGGGCGACTTGCCCGTCAGCGAGCAGACGTAGTCCATGAAGAGCTCGGGCAGCTCCTGGTAGTGGATCGGGTTATAGACGCACAGCGGTCGGATGCCCGGCTCGGGTGGGTTGTTGCGGCGCCCGGAAAGCACACTGATCACGGGGAACACCACGGGCTCCGGCATCGGAATGCGCCGGTACAGCCGAGCGCCGACGTCCGCGATGTAGCGATCACGCGGGTGCGCAACGTCGGGCCGAATCTGCAGGTAGCGGGGATTCTTGGACGGTTTGCCGCCGACCAAGCGCGGCTTGGCCGAGCACACGGTGTAGGGGACCTGGTGAGCCAAACTGTCGTCGATGTGCTTTCGCATCGGCTCCGTGAACGCGCTGTGCAGCGCCACGTCCTCGGCGATCTCGCGCAGATCCGGCGGCTTGAGCGGCTGAAAGTTGGATACGAACACACTTTCGCCGGAGAAGTCCGCCTCGGTTTGCTTGTCGAAGCCGGGGTGGATCGCGTCGTCGGGCCGCTGGAACAAGCGCCACTCGCAGTTTTCGACCAACTTCAAGCTGGGGTGCCCGTCGTACTCCTTCGGAAGCCCGAACAACCGGTGCGCGGGAACGACGATCGATGCGGAGATGTCGTCCTCCATCTGGACCTTGTCCGCGGCGATGAAGTCCTGCCGCAGCTTGTACGTGCGCCATGCCCCGCTCTGATCGAGGCCGATCCGGAGGTAGAAGCCGACCAGTTTACGGCCGTCGTACTTGAGCTCGTGGCCGTCGTGGCCGTTGATGATGTCGACGCTGAAGTGGGCGTGCCAATCGCCCTCCCAGTCCGGGCGATAGAAGCGCTTGATGATGAATACGATGGCCCAGACGTGGTTTGGCATGCTGCGCAGCCAGGCATTGTATTCCGGTGTGAACGTATGCTCGTTGGGCGTCAGGAGCTTGATCACTGAACCGAGGGAGCGCTCAGGCGAAAGGATCGGCCGCGATGGGTCTTTTGCGTAGTCGACGAGCCCTTCGCGGTACACGTTGCTGTAGTCGCGATTGAAAATCTCGTCGACGAGCTTCATGTCCTCGGTGACGTTGTTGACGTAGATGGGTCCGTACAGGACGGCGTCCGTCAGACTCTTGCTGATCTCGCTCTTGCCTCCGCCCGAAACCGTGCACGGCTTGTGACACAGCGTACCCTCGGGGTTGGTGCCGACCAGGCGCCAGCTGGGAGCGGTCGGATGCTTCTCCACGCGGATCTTGTAGCCGCTCGGGTGCAAGTAGGTGTGCTCCGGCAAGAGCTTGAGGTGCTGCTCCTCGCCGCGGAAAGTCCAGGTGATGTCCTGCTTCTTGAGGTCCATCTCCATGTCTTCCGGCAGGTACACGATGTCCGGGTACCTCTTGTCCGTCGCGTAGCCGGTCTCGTGCACCTCCACCGCGTCCCCCAGAAGCTCGAGCACCTCGGCGAAACGGTGATTGGTGCTGAGCAGGCGCGAGTCCGGCAGGAACTGGGCACCGAGCGCAAAGGTCGAAAACGCGAGCGCGCCGCCCGCGTGCTCCTCCTCGGTCAGCCCGGAAAGATTGGCGCTGAGGCTGATCTGGGTTTTGACTTCTTTTTTGCAGTAGCCGAAGTAATTGTCCGCCAAAATAGTGACCATCACGCCGTCCATGTCGCGCGCGGTCAGCTTGAAGGGCTTGCCGTTGTTGTAGAGCTCATCGGGCTCGACCCAGCACATTCCGCTGTTGCGCTGCGCTTCGGTCGCTTCGCTCACGTGCGGCAACCCGACGTCTTTCTTGAACAGACGCGTCAGGTGCGGCGCCAAAATGACGCAGCCGCTGTGCCCGGTCCAGTGATCGACGTCCAGCGCGGCGTTGTTTTCCGGCAAGAACGGGTCACCGGCATTGCCGAAGATGCTCTCGACGAAATCCAGATTCGAGACGAGCCCGCCCGGAGCGAAAAGGCGAATCTCGAGCCGCTTCTCCGGCTGCACTCGCGGCACCGCCGGACACACCAGCGGGCGAATCAACAAGGAGACCATCGTCTCGACCGGGTGCTTCCAGTTCGCGGTGAACGGCAGTCGCGTCAAATCGGGCGGGGCGCGCCAAGCCTCCCTGAGCATCAGGAGGAAGGTCCGTTTCGGCACGGCTACCTTGTCCGCCGGAATCGGCAGCCCTCCTTCGGCGACGTGAAAAACGCCCTGCGTCGTACGCCGGTCGTTGATGGGGTTGTGGAGCACGCCGTTGCCGGTGCGGTAGCTGCTCACGTGGTCGTTGTGCCACTCGTCCGCGTCGACCGGCAGCGAAAGCTCGCGCGCGACGCCGTAGCGATCGAGGATGAGCGTTTCCGACGGCAGGCGCACGGGCTCGGAAAGGTCGCAGCCCTGACAGTACTTGACGACGAAATCCTGAATGCGCTGATCGGCGGGGTTCAGGTGCGCGCTGAGCAGCCGCGTCTGTTCGCGATAGCGGGCGAACAGATCACGGGCGAGATGAAGCTCTTCCTGATCGTGCGCGCCGTCCGGAAGCTCGAAGCCCGACGCGGCGAGCTTGAGCAAGATGGATCGAACCAAGGCGCCGCGATCGACCGCCGCGACCTTGCCTTCGTGGGTGAGCCCAACACTTCGTTCCTTTTCCATGTCGAAGATTGCCTCGCGGAGAACTGGCTACCCTCGCGGCACGCCCTCGGCGGCCACGAAGCGACGACGGAGTCTGCCACGAAGTCGCGCGCCGCGACACGGCGTCCGGCAAGGATGTTCAGTAAAATCCTGGAAACACTCCACTGAGACGAGCTGCCCGTCCCGGTCCGACCGGGCATCATCAGCCAGCGAGTTCGAACGATGAATGTTGCCCCGTTCTCGGGCCGCCGCGTGCGCGGCATGCCGAGTCTCGTGTTCGCCCTCCTCGTTGCGTGCGGCAAGAGCCCACGCAGTCCTCGCGGGTCAGAGACGTTGGCTCGGGAGCCGCAGCGAATACGAGTTCCGGCTCGGGCGGCGCATCGACGAGCGGGCAGGGTGGCAACGCTCCAGGAACGATCAGCGCGACCGGCAGCGGCGGAGCTCCTTCCAGCACGAGCGGAGCCGGTGCAGCGGGGCGCGGGCGCCGGGACCTCGGGATCGAGCGGCGGCGCGCCCGGAGGCTCGGGCGGCGGCGGCACCGGCGGAGCCGGCGGCGGCGCCGTGAGCACGGGTCCTTGCGGCGCGAACGGCCTGCCTAATCTGCGAAGACTTCGCGCAAGCGGACACGCCGGGCAAGCGGCCAAGACGGCGCGCCGACGTCGTAGCGTCAGGGCAGCGCATCGCCGCCGCGCTCGACGTTTTCCGGCGTGAAAATCCGGGTGGAAAGCGTGATGCGCCGCGGTAGTTTCTTCCCCGCGAGGAGCTCGAGAGCAGCCCCGATCGCTTCCGCGCCTCCGGTCGGATAGACGAACGTGGCGTCCAGGACGCCCTCCTTGACGTAGCGAACGCCCTCGTGCGGGAGCGCGTCGATGCCGATGAACTTCATTTCCTTTTCGCGGCCCGCCGCCTTCGCCGCCAGGTAGGCGCCGTGAGCACCCGGGTCGTTGTGGGCATAGACCAAGTCTATCGACGGCTGAGTGGCGAGCGCGCTCTCCATTTCCTTGCGCGCGTTGGGCTCCAGCCATTGCATGTCGGCTTCGAATACGACGCGGAGCTCCGGGTGCTCCTCGCGAGCGAGCCCATCCAGAAAGCCCACGTGCCGGTCCTGTCCCGGCGTGGACGTCATCAGCCCCTTGAGCTCGACGATGTTGCCCTTACCGCCGAGGAGCTTGACGGCATGCTCGCCCGCCGCCTTGCCGATGCGCCGGTTGTCCGCGCCGATGAACAGCGTGAAGCGGTCGCCCAGAACGGCGCGGTCGAGCACGATGACCGGGATCTCGCGGGCGTACACCTCCGCGACCGGCGCGGTGAGCGGCGCCGCCTCCTTGGGAGAGATCAGCAATAGGTCGATACCCTGCGCGACCAATTCTTCCACCTGCGCGCGCTGGCGCAGCGAATCGTTCTGGGCGTCCTTGAAAATCACTTCGACGTTCGAGCGAGCCATCGCGGCCCGCGAAATGTCCGCGTTCATCTGCACGCGCCACGGTTCGCCGAGGTTCGATTGACTCATACCGATTCGGTACGTTTTGGGCCCAGAGGTGGACGAAAGCGGGGCCGGCGCAGGCTCGTCGTCCTTGCAACCCGAGCACAGACAAAAAAACAGGAGCAAGGCGAAGCGCGGCGCCACGCGCCCGTTCATCTCACCGTCCACCCCGGAAGGCAAGGCTCGGAATGCGCTCCGCGCAAGTCGTGCGCGCGCCTCCATACGAGCCAAGCCGAACACTACGGGTCGATCCCGAAGCGCCGCTGGAACAGCACCGCGGCGATCAGAATCGCTCCCGTCAGCATCAAGCGCGCTTCGGTGCTGTAGGCGTTGATGCTGAGGATCTTTTGGAGGTACCCGAGCGTCAAGGCGCCGATCAGGGTGAGGCCCACGCCGCCGCGGCCGCCCGCGAGACTCGTCCCACCCAGAACGACCATGGCGATCGCGTCGAGCTCGTAGCCGAGCCCCGTCTCGGGGTCTCCGTGCGTCTCCTGCGCGGCCTGGCAAACGCCCGCCACCGCCGCGAAAAGCCCGCTCAGTGCGTAGGCGAACACCAGGGTGCCCTTGACCGGGACGCCGGACAGGCGCGCGGCCTCGAGGTTCC
>DASWGX010000110.1:0-8134 GCA_036393455.1 Polyangiaceae bacterium | reverse complement strand
TCAAGAGCGCCCGACGACCTGTCCGCTCGAGCTACCCACGCTCGATGGCGTGTACGAGGGCAGCAACGCCGGCTCATCGGACAACACCCAGGCGAGCTGCACGCTGAGCCGCGGCAACGTCGGCTCCGAACAGGGGCACGTGTTCGTCGCTCCGGCGAGCGGCCCGTATCGATTCGTCGCCGAAAGCGTGGATTCCAACGCGGCGCTGACGCTCTTCGTCAGGCGCTACTGCGAGTACGCCCGGCTCGGGGATTCGGAGCTTGCCTGCAGCCACGCAACGGAAACCGAGGACGCGCGCCCCACCGTCGAGCTGGAACTCACCGAGGGGCAGACGGTGTACGTGTTCGTCGAGGCGTGGTGGGCGAACGGCGGAAACTATCGCTTGTCGGTCGAGGCGCGGTAGGGCGCGCTAGTCCGACGTGGCGAAGCTCGGTTTCGCCCGAACTCCGTTTTGAGCGCGTCTCGAGCAGCTAGGGAGTCTCGAAGCAGGCGCAAACCAGGCTGCGGGTGGCGTCGTTGTTGACGTCCCCCGGCGCAGCCCCGTTCCCGGTGGAGGTTCCGGCCGCGCACTTTCCGTAATGGCTGCCGCCGCGGTA
Source organism: Polyangiaceae bacterium (assembly GCA_036393455.1). Taxonomy (GTDB): domain Bacteria; phylum Myxococcota_A; class Polyangia; order Polyangiales; family Polyangiaceae; genus DASWGX01. Next base: position 7,538 of record DASWGX010000110.1, on the reverse strand, counting down.
GCCGTAACCAAGCGTGCGGTAGGTGGTATTGCCAACCGACGACGACCAGCCTCCCGGGTTGTCGTTGTCATAGAACCACTTGGTGAGGCTCGTAGCGCTCGGACTGCTGCAGGAGTCCGTGAACGCCCCTTGCGCGTCGTTGAAGAGGTTTGTTCCGCCCACATCTTCACAGACGGCGTCGCAGTTTACTCCGTCGTCGCCGAGGTACCAGCAGAATCCATGGAGGAGCGCCGGTCCCGCCTGTGCGCCGCCGGTGGCGGGGGAACAGGCGTCGGTGCATTCGCTCTCGGAGCAGACCAGGCCGAGGGCGACACAACCCTCGATCACCGTTTCTTCGGACCCGAGCTCGTCGCACTCGACGACATTGCCTTCGAAACAGCGGCTCTCGAGCGGTTCGCAGACGCGCGTCACGCACGCCGTCAGCTCCGCATCGCAGTACTCGTCATCGCCGCACGTATCGTCCACGACCCACGCGTCCCCCGTATCGGTGCAGCGCAGGACTTGATCCCCGTCGCAGGACGTGGAGCCGGGGACGCACTCGAGCTGGGGACCTCCGCCCATCCCTGCGGCATTGCCCGTACCGCCCGTATTGCCCGTACCGCCGGCATTGCCCGTGCCGCTGGCGCTGCCCGTACCGCCCGTATTGCCCGTGCCGCTCGCCATTCCGCCGGTGCCGCCGTTACTTCCAGCTCCGGTTCCCGAAGCGCTGGTGTTGCCGGTCGACGCGCCGCTCCTGCCGGCTTCGCCGGAGCTCCCGCTCGATTCCGTCTCGTTCTGCCCGCCCGAGCCGCGACCGTTGTCGCCCCCGGCCGAGTCCGTCGCTCCGCCGGCGCCCGCATCCGCCGCCGGCGAGTTGGTCTCCGATGAAAAGGGCTCGCCCGCGCAGCTCGAGCCCACCGCCACGCCGCTTGCCAGCAGCACTGCCCCATAAGCCAAGCGCATCCCCAAAGTCGGTAACACGAAGGTCCCCCGGCGGCAAGCGCGCGAGCACGTTGCACGTCGCAGCGTTGGCTTTTCTGCACGACTGCTCCGCGACGGAGGCGCTCTTCTCGTAGACCTTGTCGGTCTTGACCTTGTCGGCGGCGACGGACCCCAAGCCGGGGCGCAACGTGCGCTGCATACCTGCCGCTCGTGGTCTTCGTGATGTCGGTCGAATACGCGGTGACGATCAGCAGGCGCTTCGCATTGTTGCCGCCGGTCGCCCGCACCGTGTCGATGAACAGCTGGTTGACGGCGGATCCAGCTTCGGACCGGGGGAGGGTTTTCCGACCCACTGCTGGCGAAGAGCTGCCACCTCGACGAAGAATTCCGTGTCGAGGCGCGAGCGTCGGTCTATACTGAGCCGGGTCAAGCCCCCGCGGCGCGGGTCGCCGCGAGCACGACCGATGCAACCGAGACGAACCCCACACCGTGCTGCCCGCCGCGTCGTCACCGTGGTGGTGCGCTCTGTCGCTCTGCCGCTTTGCTTCGCCTGCACATCCAAGAGCGCCGCGCTCGACCCGGAGTTCGGCGAGCGGCTGCGCGTCGACGCCGAGTATTTGACGGACGTTGCCGAGGCCACGGACGTCGCCTTCTCCGGCGACGGGCGGGCGCTCGTGACGCTGAAAACCGGCGAGGTCGTGGTGCGCCGCGCGGACGGCTCACGGCGCGTGCTCGACTATCCGTTCGGCGGCACGCTCGACACCGGCTCCGAGAAAGGGCTGCTCGGCGTGGTGGCGGACCCGGACGTCGAGGAAAACGGCGCGTTCTACTTCTACGTGTCCAACGGCCCCACCGACGACAAGCACCGCGTGTATCGCGCGGTGCTGAGCGACGACGACGATCTCGCAGTCGACGCGACGCCCATCGTCGCGGCCTCGCGCGGCAACGGTCCGGGGCTCGAAGGGCCGGCGAATCACGACGGCGGCGGCATGGTCATCGACGACGGGCAGCTCTACGTCGGCGTCGGCGACACGGGGGCGAACGCGTCGCCGCCGACGAACCAGTACGCGAGCTGTCTCAACAAGGGCAACGGCAAGATCCTGCGCGTGAATCTCGACGGCTCCGTTCCCGACGACAATCCGCTGCTCGGCGTGAGCACGGTGACGGGTTGTTCGAGCCGCAGCGCCGGCGCGGGGTTTACCGAGACCGCGCCCGATCCGCGCATTTTCGCCTGGGGGCTGCGCAATCCGTGGCGCTTCTGGATCGACCCGGAAACCGGGCTGCTCTGGGTCGGAGACGTCGGGGAGCGAGCGGAAGAAGAAATCTCGGTAGGTTCGGGCGATCGGCACTACGGCTATCCTTTCGAGGAAGGGGCTCGGGTCTGGGGCGACGTCGAGGGAATGAACTGCTCGGATCTGACTCCCGGGCGACCGTGCTCGCCGCCCGCGTACTCCTATCCCGTCGGTGACGGCGCCTCGGTCACCGGCGGCCTCATCGTCGAAGGCTGCGGCTGGTCGAACGTGTTCGAAAGGCCGCACTACGTCTTCGGCGACTACGAGCAGAACTGGGTCCGTGCGCTCGCCGTCAACGAAGAGCGCAGCGGCTTCACCGACGCCGAGCCCATCGATGTGCTCAGTGGAAACAACGCGGGGCCCGTCTCGTTCCGGATGGGCCCGGATGCGTCGCTGTACGTCGTCTTCTACCGGCTCGGAGCCGTGTACCGCGTCACCCCGGCGGATCGCTCGGGTCCGGGCTGCGGCTGAGTTTGCTGCGTCAGGGGTCGTTGGTAAAGTCGCGCGCGTGACACGAGAGCGAACGAGGTCGCTGCCCGAAGCGTTCGACGCGCAGGCAGCCCGGACTCCCGACGCGGTAGCGCTAAGGCAAGGCGCCGCTTCGATGAGCTTCGCGGAGCTGCAGAGACGCTCGAACTCGTTCGCGGCATGCGTGCGCCAGGAGGGGATCGGCGTAGGAGCGTACGTCGGGCTCCATGTCGAACGCTCGATCGACTATGTTGCGGCTCTTCTCGGCATACTGAAGGCCGGCGCCGCCGTGGCGCCTCTGCCTCCCTCGTACCCGGAAGCGCGCCTGCGCGAGATCCTGACCTTTGCGAAGCTCGACGCCGTCGTCGATCACGCGCTGTCGCCGCTCGCGGCGGGTCTGTCAGGCACGGTCGTGCGCTTCGACGCCGCCAAGCTGCAAGCGACCGAAGCAAAAGCCCCGCCTCGCGGTGCCGCCGAGGAGCGGCCGGCGTTCCTCTTGTGTACGTCGGGCTCCACGGCCAATCCCAAGCTGATCGTGCGCTCGCATCGGTCGTTTTTTCACCGATTGGAGTGGACGTGGAACACCCATCCCTACGCTGCCACGGAGGTGTGTTGCCAGAAGTCGTTCATGACGACCACGCACGCAGTCTACGAGCTCTTCGAGCCGCTGCTCCGGGGCGTGCCCGTCTGGATCCTCGCCGATAGCGACGTGAGGGATCTCGCGGGGTTCTGGAATGCCGTTCGCGACAGAGGTATCTCCCGCCTGCTGCTGGTGCCGTCCTTTCTCCAGGCGTCCCTCGAGCACGGTGACGTGAGCGCGCCCGGGCTGAAGCTCGTGGTCTTGATGGGAGAGTACGTGCCGCCGCAGCTCGCAAGGACGGCGCTCGGCGCCTTCGGAGAGCACGTGCGCATCGTGTCCATTTACGGGAGTACGGAAGCGAGCTCCACGCTCGTGTGCGACCTGCGCGAGTCTTTTCGGGATTCCGAGGAGCTTCCGCTGGGTACGCCCATCGCGCCCGACGTTCGAGCGTACGTCTTCGCTTCCGGCCGGACGCCCGTCGAACCGGGCGCGGAGGGAGTGCTCCACATCGGCGGCCCGGCCCTGTTCGCCGGCTACTTCAAAGACGAGGCCATGACCGCGACGGTGCTGGTCAGGGACGCCGACGGCGATGAGCTCTTGTACGACACCCGCGACCGGGTAAAGCGCATGCTGGACGGTAGCCTGCGCTACATCGGGCGCGTCGACGACACCGTCAAGGTGCGCGGCTTTCGCGTCGACACGCAGGAGGTGGAACGCGCCATGCTAGCGCATCCCGACCTCCGCCACGCGGCCGTAGTGGCGAAGGCCGACGCAACCGGTAGTACGTCGACGCTACACGGCTTTTATGCGCCCGCCAGCGTGGATGTGTCCGTCGTCTACGACGACCTGAGGCAGCGACTGCCCAACTACATGGTTCCGTCGACGCTCCGCGGTTTGGATTCATTTCCGTTGACGCCGGGCGGCAAGACCGATCGCCGCAGGCTGCTCCTCGAATACGCTCGAGCTCCGCGTGCGGCCGAGCCGGATCGAGAGAGCACGCCCACCGAAGCGATCGTCCTCGAAGTCTGGAACGGCGTCCTGCAGTTGGGCGAGATCGACCGGAGTCGGAGCTTCTTCGAAATGGGAGGGACTTCGCTCAACGTGTTTTCGGTCATGCATCGCTTGCGAGAAGCGTTCGGGTTCGAGCGAGAACGGCTCAGCGACCAGGCGATGTATCGGTTCTCGAGTCTCGCAGCGCTGGCATCCCATATCGACGCGCTCAAGTCGGGAGACACCGCGGCGGTGGCGTCGAACGCCGCGCTGGTAACGCTCAAGACCGCATCGAACCCGGGCCTCGCGCCGCTGTTCGTCATTTCCTCGGCGGGCGGCGCCCTCGGAGCATATCAGAAGCTCTCGAGAGCGCTCACCACGCGGCGGGAGGTGATTGGCGTTCGCGATCCGTTCGTTTGGGGCGCCCGCGATCCGACGCAGGGGCTCGACGCGTGGGTCGACGTGTATCTGACGGCCGTGCGCGAGCGGCAGCCGCACGGTCCTTACCACATTGCGGCCTATTCGTCGGCGTCCGTGTTCGGCTACGAGATGGCCCGGCGTCTGAAACAGCTTGGCGAACGGGTGGGTTTGTTGGCGCTGATTGATCCACTGGCGCTGGACTTCATGTCCAGGCGGCGCTTCGGCTATTGGGTGTTCCATTCTCGCATCGCTTGGCCGCAGGCGAAGCCCTTCGTGCTGCTCGCCGGTTGGGCTCGACGCGCTCTGCTCGCGCTCCGGCGCGACAACGGCGTTGCGAAGACGGACACGGGAGCGCTCAGCCCCGAGGAATTCGAGCAGATTGCGAATCGGGCGCGAACCGATCAGGATCACATTCTCAGTTTCGCGGCGCTGCTGGAGCTGAACAGCGGCCTCCCCTTCGCGCTTCGCCGCTCGGACCTGGCTCGCCTGGACCGAGGTCAGTACCTGAGCGCGCTGATAGAGAAGGTCAAGAGCGTTTCGCCCGAGATCGACGCGCAGACGCTGGAAAACATGGTCGTCCAGTATCAGCTCCAGACGCGAGCGCAGTTCGGCTATCGGCTGCGGCGCTACGACGACAGGCTCGTTCTGATCGAACCCGACGGACCGCATCGAGGCCTATTCGCGAGCCAATTCGCGCCCGTCGTGGCGCAGCTACGCAACGTCCGCGCCAAGCTGTCGCCGAGCGAGCAACAGGTGCGCCTCCTGCACGAAGCGTTCAAGCCCAACCTGCACGCGCATTACATGAGTATGCGCGATGACGATTTCGTTCGGACCGCCGCAGCCGTGCTCGACGAGGAGCTGGCGCGGCTAGATTCCGGCACTACGAAGCCCAGCGTAACCACGTAGCCGCCGCTGCGCGCAAATCGCCCTCTCACGGGGCGATCGAGCACGGGGCGATCGAAGCTGACGTGGAAGGTGCGCGCGGCAGCGTCGATGTGCACGCTGACTTCCTGGAAGTCGACGTAGGCCCGCGTGCGCTGATACTGGCACTTGTAGACGCTTTCTTTGGCGGAGAACAGCAGCGTGGCCCAGCCGATCCGTTCCGGTTCGGCAAGCTCCTCCAACCAGAGCAACTCGGGCCTGGTCAGCACGAGCGGCCATAGCTCTCGTGACAGCGAGGAAGCTGTCTCGATATCGAGGCCAATGCTGTCGACGGACGTGCGCAGCGCTGCAACGGCAAGGCAAAGGTCGTTCGAATGAGAGATACTTCCGGTCGTTCCTGGAGGCCACTCGGGTGCACGGTTCGCGTCCGGGGCCAACGCGCGAGCGTGCTGACCGAGCTGTTCGAGGCAATCATGGGCTGCCTGCCGGCCTGCGACGAATTCCTGGCGGCGCCGGGGAACGGCCGCTTCGATCACGCGCCGTTCTCGAAAGCCGAGCAGGGGGCTATCCTGCGGCGCCAGCCGTGTCCGGCGAAGCGCCGTCACCGCACCAGGAGGCAGCAGGCCTTTCACCTGGGCGAGAAACGATGGAGATTCGTCGCACGACAGCAGTTGCACGGGCATTCACCGTCTCTCCGGATCGAGCCCCTGCGCTTCGCCCTCGACGATCAAGTTTTGTAGCTGCTGCAAGTAGAGCAAGAGCGGCCCGAGCCAGCCGATGGCCTTTCCGTAGCTCCCGCCGGCGATGCAGTGTGCCAGGCGCGGCATCATGGAGCTCCGACGCAAGGCCGGGATCCCGAGCGTGGCCCGTGTGTATCCGAACACCTCCGCCGCGAAGCGCCGGAAATGAGTGCGCGCACGGCGATCGTCGGCCACCGCATAGCTCGCGAAGGGGAAGCTTGCAAAGGCCGGGAAGCGCCGGGCGATCGTGTCCTTGTGAAAGGCGTGATCCAGGCAAAGCTCGGCGGGAAGCGCAGACAGGAAGTCGAAGAGGGCGTGGTCGAGGTACGGCGTGCGTACGCTCGAAGCGCTGCTCAAGACTCGACACGGCAAGAGGGCGACGTCGCGACGGGTTCGATTGAAGAAGCAGAACGACAGCATGGGATTGGCCGCCTCGCGATGCGGCTCGAGCTCTCGGACCAGGCGTTCGACGGCTGTCTGTCGCGCGAAGCGCTGCAGACTAGTCGGGTCGAAGGTATGTCGCAGCGTGTCCTCGCTGTACCCGCCGCCGCCCTCGAAGCTCGACAAGAGATCTTCGGCCAGCGCCGTGAAGCGCCCTTCTTTCCAGAGGCGGCTGCGTTCCGGCGTAGCGAACAGCCCGGCACTCAGAACGTCGCCGCCGAGGCCGTCGTAGACCACCGCCGAGCGTCCCGCCACGAAGTCGTTCACGGCGTGCATGAAGTAACCCGGGGTGAGCGTGCAGAAGTTCGTCACCAGGTGATGGCGGAGCACGGCTCCGAGTTGTGACGCCGGCTGCTCGAGCACGCGGTGCGGCACCCCGGCCCGGCGCGCGAGATCGCGAGCGACCTCGGCGTCCGGCGTGCCGCGCGGCGGGAAGTGGCGCGTCGAAACGCCATGCGACGGGGGTCGGCCGGCCTCGAGCAGTTCGAGCAGAATATGACGGGAATCCTGCCCTCCGCTCAGAGGGAGCACGGACGTCGTCGGATTCAGCGCGCTCGAGCTCCGTTCGATCGCTTGACGGAACAACTCACCGTAGTGGTCGATGGCGGGCGACCGGTCGATGACGAGCGGTGGATGAATGGGCAAGTGGCGCTGGACTTCTAGCCCCCTCGGACTCCAGGTGACGCGCGCGCCGGGAGGCAGCGCGTGGATCGCTCGAAAGGGCGTATCGTCTCCCACGAAGAAGCCGAGTCTGAAAAAGACCGCCAGGGCTTGTTCGTCGAGCTCGTGCGAAGAGCCCGCTCG
>DASWGX010000109.1:0-10708 GCA_036393455.1 Polyangiaceae bacterium | reverse complement strand
GTCCAGCCGCTGGAGCGCGCGATTCACGCCGATTTCCAGGGACTCCGGCGCCACGCCGCCTTGGTTCAGCGTCGGTTCCGTCTCGTCGACGGGAATGGCGCGCACGTAGGCCAAGAGCGGAATCGGACGGCCGCTCGCGATGCTCTCGACTTCGTTCGGCTCCAGTACGAGCTCACTCTGGTGACTCGGATCGAGCACCACCGCGCTGGCGCCGTGCTCCTTGCACGCGGCGTTCGCCATCTCGAGCGCAGCGCGACCGTTCACGACGCAATGCTTGAGCTCGCGGGCGTCGGTCATCCAGCTCAAGCGCATGCCAAACTCGTGCAAGAGATCGGCGCGCGTGAACAACGCGAGACACTCTTCACCGCGCTCGTCCGTGACCACGTGCGGCGTCAGCGTGAACTCCTCGCGCAAGAGAACGCGTTCGCCTTCTGGAGCTTCGGAGAGATCGTGCGAAAGCGGGATCAAGAGGTCGCTTTCCGCCAGCGCCGAGATCAACTCCGCGACGTGACGGCGGAGGCCGCTGCGCGCCGCACGTACTCGCTCCGTGAGATCCGCAGCAGCGAAAGTATCCGGAACTCGTTCGCGCGGCGACGCCATGACGCTTCATCGAGTAGCATGCCGGCACGTCGAGAGCGACCGGGTCGTCCCGCGCGCGCGACGCAGGGCGGAACGCAGGGGGAGTAAACGGAGCAACGACAGAGCACAGCAAGGATGCAGAGCCAGGATGCAGAGCAGAGCAAAAGGCGGTGCGAAGGCGCGCCGACGAGAAGCATCTTTCCCGCTTGCAACACACCGAAACTCAACATCATTGCCACGGTGTGCTCGGAGGGCTCCCCGTATCGACCAACCTGTGCTACCGGTCGCCGGTATTCTTGCCCCGTTGCCGTGACGCACGTGCTTCGGGGCTCGTTCGAAAGACGCCCAACGCGCCATGAGTTCCCTGGCAGAGCTGTTGCTCGCGCTCGCCATTCGAAGCGCCCCGCCCGGACGTTCGCCCTACTCGATGGAAGTGGTTCCGGAGTGCGGCACGGACCCCAGCGTCGCCGCCTGCGAGCTTCGTCCCGTCTGTGAACACCTCGGCCCCGTATGCGCGCCTCCCCGCTATTCGAAATTTCACTCCGGCTGGGTGCGCGTGGAATCCGCGGAGAGCGCGGCCCGTCGCTACGCGTCGATAGCCAGCGCGCTGGCGCGAACGGCCGATTGGCTCAGTCATTGCGATCCCAAGAAGTCGATGTGTCCGGAGCACACGTGGCCGGGTTCGACGCATCAACTCGCCGTGAGCGGTCTCACCGTCGCGCTGCACGAGTCCGGGCTGCGCGAGGACGTGCAACTCGGACGCGGTCCGCTCGGACGCGGGCCCGCGGGCGAAGTGTGCCTGGTGCAAGTCGCCGTCGACGAGGTGCCGAAGTACGCCGGCTGGATCGACGCCGTTCAACGGGAAGAGTTGCTGGAGCACGCCGAGCCGCGAGAAGGCTTCGCTCAGAGCCTATTGGGCGAGTCGCCCTCGGCGCTCGAGCGTTGCTTCGAAGTCGGTCTTAGGATGCTGATTCGGGCGCGCGCCGCGTGTTCGATGGCTTCCGTGCCCTGGGATCACGGCATGTTCGCGATGTACGGCAGCGGCAGGACGTGCCGGCTGCCAGGCGTTGCCGACCGCAGGCAGCGCACCTTTCGCACGCTGTTCGCGGCCAAGCCCGAGCTTTCTCCGGAGCACGCGAAGTTGCTCGACGCGACGGGCGGCTTCGCACAAAGTGGCCCGGATGAGCCCGAGAGCGACTCCGAACGCGCCGTGCAGTAACGCATGAAGCGACGGGGCTTCTTTCAACGCGTGCTCGAGCACGCGGGCAAGCGGCAGCGACGCCTCTGGATAGGCGCTCGCCGCGCTCACATCGAGTTTCGCCAGATGAGCACGGAGGAGCTGACCGTGTTCGTGCGCGCGATCCAGGACTCGCTCGGGCGCATGGCTTGGGTCCGCTGGGTCGAGGTGAACCCGCAAACGCGACGCGTGATCGTGGAATTCGAGCAGGGTTCGTACACCGAGACAGAGCTCGTTCACCACGTCGCCCGGGCGGAACAGCGCGTCGGGGTGGCGTCGGCGTCGTTCGCGGAGCACCTCGGCGATCATCCGGCGGACCGGGAACCCGCCGAGCGCCTCGCCGTCGAGATCGGTATCGACGCGATCGGCCTGTGCATGGCGACGCTGTTGCGCCTTTCACTGATTCCGGCTTCGCGAGTTTCCGGCAGCGCCGCGTCGCTGCTTTCGATCGTGCGTACCACCCCGAGCCTGCGCAGCGGCCTCGATCGTCGCTTCGGCCTCGATCGCACCGACTTCGCGCTGAGCGGGTTCGGCTCGATCGCGCAGGGTTTGGCGCAGCGGCCGCTCAGCTGCCTCGTGGATCTTTCGCACAAGGCCGTGCTGCTCAGAGAAATGCGCGAGCGCGGCAAGCTCTGGGTGAAGTACGAACGCGAGCTCTGCCAAGCGCCGGCCGGTTTCGATCTGGTCGCGGCTCTGCCCGGCGAGCGTCCCTGTCCGCTGCCGCGCGGCCCGATCGAAGAGTACGCCGATCGCGCTTGGGTCGTCGCCCTCGGCGGGTTCGCCGTCAGCTTCCTCACCACGCGCAGCTTTCAGCGCGCCGTGGCGGCGCTGTTCGGCGGTCTGCCGAAACCGGCGCGGCTCGGCAGGGACGTGTTCGCGGCGGAGCTCGGCCGCGCACTGTCCGCGCGAGAGATGCTGGTTCTGAGCGCCGAAGCGCTGCGGCGTCTCGATCGCGTCGATTGCCTCGTTCTCGACGGCAGCCTGGTCAGCCGCGATCGCTTCCGAATCGGAGAGCTTCTCACCGATCCGACGCTGACGCCGCAGCAGGCTCGCTCGTTGGTCCAGCAGCTCTTCGATTCGGAGCGACCGCTCGCGGTGAGACGTGACGAAGGGTGGGCGCTCGGCCCGCTTTCGCTCTTGCGCAGCGAGACGCAGCAAAGCTTTCGCGAACGGGCCGCGGTGTGGGCCAACAACGGCGCGCTCGTCGTCGGGCTCACGCGCGAGAGCAGCACGGTAGCGGTCGCGGAAATGCAGGTCGTGCCGCGCACGGGTGTGGAGGAATTGATTCAAGCGGCGCACGACGCCGACATGAGGGTCGTCATCGCTTCGAACGACGAAGCGGTGCTCGCAGGCCTGCCCGCTGACGATACCGTGGGCGAGGGGCCGGACATGCGGCGCGGGATCTTGCGCTTGCAACGCGAGGGACGCGTCGTGTGCGTGGTCGCCACCGGCGGCTCGCTCGGCCTCGGCGTGGCCGACTTCGGTATCGGCCTGTGCCGGCCGGGATCGCCGGCGCCGTGGGGCGCGCACCTGATGTGTCAGAACGAGCTCTCGGACGTCCGCTTCATCATCGACGCGTGCCGCGTGGCCCGGCGCAGCGCGAAGCAAAGCGTCAACATCGCGCTCGGCGCCGCGACCGCGGGCGCCTTGGTGAGCGCCGGCGGCCTCTTGCCCATGACCACGCGCCGCGTGATGACCGTCGTCAACGTCGCTTCGCTCGTCGCGATGGCGAACGGCGTGCGCACGTCGTCGTCCCTGGTGCAGCGCGCACTGCCACGTCCACGCGATCCGACGCCGTGGCACGCGCTCGAAGCTACGGGCGTGCTCGCGCGCCTGGGCTCGTCCGAGCAGGGGCTCACCTACGCCGAGGTGCGCGAGCGACGGCCGCCGAAGCTCGCGGAGCCGTCGGCGCTCGCCGAGTTCGCGTCCACCGTCGCCGACGAAATGTTCAGCCCGCTCGCGCCGCTGCTCGCCGCCGGGGCGGGGCTTTCCGCGGTCGTCGGCTCGCTCGGCGACGCGGGTATGGTCGGCGGCGTCATGGTGCTGAACGCGGTGGTCGGCGGCACGCAGCGCTTCCGGGCGGAGCGCGCGATCCGAGATCTCGCCCGTTCGACGCGCCGTCGCGCGCGCACGCGCCGCGGCGGAGTGCTCTTGGACATCGATGCCGAAGAGCTCGTGCCGGGCGACGTCGTGCTGGTGGCCACCGGCGACGTCGTGCCCGCGGATTGCCGGCTGATCGAGGGCAACGGTCTGGAGGTGGACGCTTCCTCGCTCACCGGCGAGTCGCTGCCCGTGCGCAAGGCCGTGACGCCGAGCTTCGAGGACGACGTACCCGACCGCAGCTCGATGTTGTACGAGGGCACCACGATCGCGAGCGGCGAAGCCACGGCGGTCGTCGTGGCCGTGGGAGAAGACACGGAAGCGCGCCGCGGCGTCGGAGCCAAGCGCACCACCACACAAAGCGGTGTCGAGCGGCGTCTGCGTTCGCTCATCGATCTCACGGGGCCGATCGCCATCGGCGCGGCCGGCGCCCTGATCGGCACCGGGCTCTTGCGCGGACGCCGTCTGGAAGACCTGGTCGGATCGGCCGTCAGTCTCGCCGTGGCGTCGGTGCCGGAAGGTCTGCCCTTGCTCGCGACCGCCGCGCAGCTCGCCGCCGCCGATCGCCTGAGCCAGCGCGGAGCTTTGGTTCGCAACGCGCGCAGCATCGAAGCGCTCGGCCGGGTCGACGTCTTGTGCCTGGACAAGACGGGCACCGTCACGCAGGGACGCATCGAGCTCAGCGAGCTCTCCGACGGCCTCGAAATCGAAGTGGCGGCCGAGGCATCCGGGCCTCGGCTCAAGGTGCTCGCCGCGGCGCTGCGCGCCACGCCCGAAGGCGAGCCTTGGTCCGGGTTCGATCCCACCGATCTCGCCCTGGTGCGCGCGTCCGAGCGGCTCGCTCTCAGGCGCGACTACGACTCCAGCGGCTGGCAGCGCGCGCAGGAACTTCCGTTCGAGGCGGGGCGCGCCTACCACGCGGTGGTCGGACGCTCCGACGAAGGCTCCCGCATGAGCGTCAAAGGAGCGCCCGAGGTCATCCTGCCGTACTGCACGCGCTGGGAGCGCAAGGGGCAGGCGACGTCCCTCGACGCCGAGCTCAGCGCCGAGCTCCACCGCGCGGCGGTAGCCTTCGCCGAACGTGGCTTGCGGGTGCTGGCGGTCGCGGAGCGCTTCGTCGGCCCCGACGACCGGCTCGACCCCGGGCGCTTGATGGGGCTCACATTTCGCGGTTTCTTGGCGCTCTCCGACCCCGTACGGCCCACTGCCGCGGCGGCGATCGAACGGCTGCGCGCGATGGGGGTTCGTCCGGTGATGCTCACCGGCGACCACCCGAGCACCGCCGAGGCGATTGCCGTCGAGCTCGACATGATGGCCTCGGGGCGCCTGCTGACAGGGGGCGAGTTGGCGAGTCTGAGTGACGACGAGCTCGACGCCGTGATCGAACACGTTGCGGTCTTCGCGCGCGTCACGCCGTCGCAGAAGGTTCGCGTCGTGCGCGCGTTCCAGCGCGGCGGCCACACCGTCGCGATGGCCGGTGACGGCGCGAACGACGCTCCGGCGATTCGTCTGGCGAACGTCGGCGTCGCGGTCGGCGAGCAGAGCACGGCGGCGGCTCGCAGCGCCGCCGATCTGGTGCTCACCGACGAGCGAATCGAAACGCTGGTCACCGCGATTGCCGAGGGACGCGCCATGTGGGCTTCCGTGCGCGACGCCGTTTCGATCTTGGTGGGTGGCAATCTGGGCGAAGTGGGCTTCACGGTTGCGGCGGGGCTCGTCGACGGGCGGCCGCCGCTCAACGCGCGCCAACTCTTGCTCGTCAACTTGCTCACCGACGTCGCACCGGCGATGGCGATTGCCCTTCGTCCGCCGAGCGAGCAGCGCATGCAGTCGGTCGCCGACGAAGGTCCCGACGCCTCGTTGGGCAAGCTGCTCACGCGCGACATCATGTCGCGCGCGGCCGTGACCGCGCTCGGCGCCGGTACGGCGTGGGTCGCCGCGCGCCTCACCGGCTCGCGCGGGCGCGCGAGCACGGTGGGCTTGCTCGCGCTCGTGGGCACTCAGCTCGGTCAAACCCTGGCTTCCGGCGGCATCAATCGGCCGGTCATTTCCACCAGTCTCGGTTCCGCGGCGGTGCTTGCCGTCATCGTGCAGACGCCGGGGCTCTCGCGGCTGTTCGGCTGCCAACCGATCGGGCCGGTGGGCTGGGCGACGGCCGTGGGCGCGAGCGCCTTCGCGACGACCGTGGGCGCCAAAGTGCCGCGCAAGGTCGAGCAATGGCTCAAGCTGCTCAGGTTGGAAGAAATTGAGTTTGCGCGCGATCCGGCCGCATTGCCTGCGCGCGGCAAGTGAGAGGCGAAATGCCTCGTGGCGCAGATCCCGAGCCGGGCTCGGCATCACGGGACCGACGCTGAAGATCCCTTCTTCCGACGCGGCCCGTGAACCGCCAGCGCCCGTGAAAGACTGTGGCTCGCCGCGAGGGATTGCACCATGATGGCTGCTTCGTGCAGTCGGCGGACGCGGATCGCGATAGCTTGGTGGACGCGCATGGGTCGCGGCATGTGAACGAGGAAGCGTTCCGACTCCTCGTCGAGCAGATCGCCGACTTCGCGATGTTCGTGCTGGAGCCGTCCGGCCTCGTCGCGACGTGGAACGCGGGCGCGCAGCGCATCGAGGGCTACACCGCCGTCGAGATCGTCGGGCAGCACATTTCCAAGCTCTACCGTCCGGCGGATGCTCGGCAGTGTGAGATCGACCTCGAGCGAGCCGCGCGCGATGGTCGCTCCGAAGGTGAAGCCTGGCTCGTTCGCAAGGATGGGTCGCCGCTCCGCGCGAGCATCGCCGTCACGGCGCTGCGGAACGCGGCAGGGCGCCTGCTCGGTTTCGCGGTGCTGGCGCGGGCCCTGTCGGACGGACGAACGGCGAACGAAGGGCCAGTGGAGAGCGAAGCGCGCTTTCGCCTCTTGGTCGAGAGCGTCAAGGACTACGCGATCTTCATGCTGGACCAGCGCGGCGTGATCTCCACCTGGAACGTAGGTGCGGAGCGCATCAAAGGCTACCGTGCCGAGGAGATCGTAGGCCAACACTTCTCGCGCTTCTATCCCGAGGACCAAGTGCTCTCGGGCGTGCCCGAGCGCGAGCTCGAGGACGCCGCGCGCGACGGCCGCTTCGAGGACGAGGGATGGCGCATCCGCAAGGACGGCAGCCGCTTCTGGGCCAACGTGGTGCTCACGGCGCTGCGCGACGCGCGAGGAGAGCTGGTCGGCTTCGCGAAGGTCACGCGCGATCTCACCGAGCGCAGGCGCACCGAGCAGGAACGCGTCAGTATCGCGGAGCGAGAGGCGGCTCGCGAGTCGACGGAGCGGTCCGTGGAGCTGCTCACTCGCCTGCACGCGCTGGCGGGGTCGCTGGCTGCCGCGCGAACGGCCGAGGAGATAGCCGAGCTCGTCGTCAAGGAGGGCACCGAAGCTTTGCGCGCGGCCAGCGGCGTTTTCGTGCAGCCAAACGAAGACGAGCTCGAGATAGTGGCTACGCATCGCATCGACGCGCGAGTCGTCGAAACCTGGCGCAAGTTCTCGCCGGAGGTTCCGAGCCCCATCACCGCCGCTTACAAGTCGGCAAAGGCGCAATGGATCGAAACACCGGAGGAGCTGGCGCGGAGCTATCCCGAGCTACCCAGCGTCCCGGTCGCGGCAAGCGCCGCGGCATTGCCGCTGATCGGGGGGGAGAACGTGCTCGGCGTGCTCGGGTTTCGCTTCGACGGCCCCAGACACTTCTCCAGCGAAGAGCGGGCGCTGGTGCAGGCGATGGCGGCGCAAGCCGCGCAGGCTATCGTTCGAGCGCACGCCTACGCCGGCGAAATCGTCGCCCGAGAGCGCGTGGAGACCCTGGCCGAGCTGTCGGCCGCGTTCTCCCGCGCCCTTTCCACGGATGACGTAGCCCAGATCGTCGTCGAACGCGGTATGCAGGTTGCCCGAGCCGACGTCTGCACGCTGTACGTGCTGGACGAGCCGAGCGGGTCGCTCGAGCTCATCGCGGAGCGAGGCTGCACTCCGGCGATCGCCGAGCGCGTCCGGCATATCGCGGCGGACTCGGGAAACCCCGTCTACGGCACGCTCGCCACGGGCGAGTTCATGTGGGTGGAGACCGAACGGGAGTACGCCGAGCTCTTACCGGCGCTGGCGACGATGAAGGCAGAGGGCCCGCGCGCGCGCGCCTTCTGGAGCGCGCCGCTGGTCGCCGAGGGGCACTCGATCGGGCTCATCGGCATGGGTTTCTACACGCCGCGCCGCTTTTCGGCCGAGGAGCGGGCCTTCGTGACCGCGTTCACGCGGCAGTGCGCGGAGGCGTTGCTGCGCGCGCGTCGGTACACCGCGGAGCGGACCGCGCGGAGGCTCGCCGACAACCTGCAGGCGTCGCTTTCGACGACGCTGCGCAGCATCGGCGACGCGGTGATCGCGACGGACCCGAGCGGCATCATCACGCTGATGAACGGCGTTGCGGAGTCGCTCACGGGCTTCCGGGAAGCGGAAGCGCGCGGCCGCCCGCTGACGGAAGTCTTTCGGATTGCCAACGAGCACACGCGCGAGATCGCGGCAAACCCGGTGGAGAAGGTACTCGAGCGCGGCACCGTCGTGGGCCTTGCGAACCATACCGTGCTGATTGCACGCGACGGGCGCCATATCCCGATCGACGACAGCGGCGCGCCGATTCGGCGCGGAGACGGCCCGATCGAGGGCGTGGTGCTCGTCTTCCGCGACGTCACGGAAAAGAAGCGCGAAGAGTCGCTCAGCGCCTTCCTGACGGATGCGACGACGACACTGGCGGAGTCGCTCGACTACGAGGCGACGCTGAGCAAAGTCGCTCGCCTCGCGGTTCCCGCGCTGGCGGACTGGTGCGCCGTCGACATCGTCGTCGAAGGCGAGCGCTCGCCCAAACGGCTCGCCGTGGCTCACATCGATCCGGCAAAAGTCCAGCTTGCCCGGGAAATTCAGGCGAAATACCCGCCCGACCCGGACGCGCCCACCGGCGTCTCCAACGTGCTGCGCACCGGAAGGGCGGAGCTCTACCCCTACATCCCGGACGAGCTCCTCGCGGCGCGCTGCGTGGACGAAGAGCACCTGCGTATCGCCAGGGAGCTCAAGCTTCGCTCGGCGATGGCAGTTCCGCTCGTGGCACGCGATCGCGTCTTCGGCGTGGTGACGTTCGTATTTGCCGAAACGGACCGCGTCTACACGCAGGAGGACCTGCGCTTCGCGGAAGAGGTCGCGCGCCGCTGCGCCATCGCGATAGAAAACGCACGGCTCTACAGTTCCGAGCAGCGCGCTCGCGAGGCGGCCGACGTCGCGAACCGAGCCAAAGACGAATTTCTCGCCGTAGTGAGCCACGAGCTCAGAACGCCGCTCAACGCCATCATGGGTTGGGCGAAGCTGATGTCCTCGCCCAAGTTCGACAACCGACGCCTCGCTCGCGCCGTGGAGACGATCGATCGCAACGCGGTGGCCATGGCGCAGCTCATCGAAGACCTGCTCGATATGTCGCGCATCATCAGCGGCAAAATGCGCCTCGACGTGCAACAAGTCGACCTGGGCGGCGTCATCGACGCGGCGATCGAGTCAATCAAGCCCGCCGCCGACGCGAAGAGCATCGTCATCGAATGCACCACGGACGCTGCGGCCCTGCCCGTCGTGGGCGATCCTGCACGCCTGCAGCAGATCGTCTGGAACCTGCTCAGCAATGCCGTGAAGTTCACGTCCGGCGCCGGTCGGGTCGACGTCCGCCTGCATCGAGACGCTGAATTCATGCAGGTTTCCGTCACCGATACGGGCAAAGGCATTGCGCTGGGATTCGTGCCGTACGTGTTCGACGCGTTTCGTCAGGAACACGCGCACCACACTCGTTCCCATGGTGGTCTCGGCTTGGGCCTTGCCATCACTCGGCAGCTCGTCGAGCTGCACGGGGGCAGAATCGAAGCGCAGAGCGAGGGTGAAGGGCGCGGCGCGACGTTCACGACCTCGTTGCCAATCGCAGCGGTGACGAGCGTGGGGCAGCGGCCTCGACGGTCGGTGCGTCAGTTCCGGCCCGATTCCGCGTTCGAGCGGCCCGTACAGCTGCGGGGGCTGCGCGTCCTCGTCGTCGACGACGAGGAAGACGCGCGGCAGCTCGTCAAGACCATCCTCGAAGACTGCGGCTGCATCGTGGTCCTCGCCGACAGTGTCGGCGCGGCGATGGCCGCGTTCGCCCAGGAGCTTCCCGACGTCGTCGTCTCGGACATCGGGATGCCCGAGCGCGACGGGTACGACTTGATCCGATACATTCGCGCCTTGCCGCCGGAGCGCGGCGGCGACGTGCCCGCGACGGCCCTGACGGCCTACGTGCGCCCGGAAGATCGCCGCCGCATGCTCAACGCCGGCTACTCCATGCACGTGCCAAAGCCGGTCGAGCCGGCGGAGCTGGTAGCGGTCGTGGCGAGCCTCACGCGCTTCATGCATCGCATCCGTACGCCCCGGCCGCCGCCCGGTTGAGCGGGGCGAAAGGCTTCCGAAAAGTTGGCCCGGGGTGCGCGGCCATGGCTATCCGGAGGCATGATTCGGACTTGTGCGATGGGACTCGCGGCGCTGCTCTTCGGCGGCTGCGGAATATTCACGTTCGACGGCGCGGCGCGCACCGCTCCGCCAGCAGCGGCTCCGGGAACGGCGCAGGCCGCCGCGCCCAAGCCAAGAGACGCCAAGCCCTTGGCGAGCTTCGAGGAGCCGCGGGACCGCCGCGTCGGCGACTACTTCGTCCAGCGCTTCAGCGGCAGCTACCGCGAGATGCCGCTCGTCGTCACGGAGGAAGTCGTGGCGCTCGAGC
>DASWGX010000108.1:0-2860 GCA_036393455.1 Polyangiaceae bacterium | reverse complement strand
GCGCTACGCCAGCAACCCTTTCGGACAGCAGGTTACCGAGTTCAAGACGATGGTGAAGGCGTTCCATCGCGTGGGAATCGAGGTGATCCTCGACGTCGTCTACAACCACACGGGCGAAGGCAACCACTTGGGGCCGACCCTGTGCTTTCGCGGCGTCGACAACGCGAGCTACTACCGCGTCGTTCCCGATCAGCCTCGCTACTATCAGGACTTCACCGGCTGCGGAAATAGCCTCAACGCTCGGCATCCGCGCGCGCTCCAGCTCGCCCTCGACAGCCTGCGCTACTGGGTAGTCGAGATGCACGTCGACGGGTTTCGCTTCGACCTCGCGCCCACGCTAGCGCGCGACGTGCTGGAATTCGACGGTTTCTCGCGCTTCTTCGCCACCGTTCAGCAGGATCCGGTGCTGCGAAACGTCAAGCTCATCGCCGAGCCGTGGGACCTCGGTCCCGGCGGCTACCGGCTCGGCGGGTTTCCACCGGGCTGGGCCGAGTGGAACGGCCGCTACCGCGACTGCATGCGACGCTTCTGGCGCGGCGACGAAGGCCAGGTGCCGGAGCTCGCGTCGCGGCTATCGGGGTCGAGCGACATCTTTCAGGGAAGCGATCGGGGCCCTTACGCCTCCATCAACTTCGTGACGTGCCACGACGGCTACCCGCTTCACGACCTGGTGAGCTACGAACAGAAGCACAATCTGGCGAACGGGGAGGACAACCGCGACGGTGCCAACGACAACTACAGCCGCAACTGGGGTCACGAAGGGCCGACTGCCTCGCCCGCCATCGGTCGGCTGCGCGAGCGCATGAAACGCAACTTCCTCGCCACGCTCGCCTTCTCGCAGGGGGTTCCCATGATCTGTCACGGGGACGAGATCGGCCGCAGCCAGCAGGGCAACAACAACGCGTACTGTCAAGACAACGAGCTCAGCTGGCTCGACTGGAACCTCGACGCGCACGGCGAGAGCCTGCTCAGGTTCGCGCGGCGCGTTTTCAGGCTCTCCAAGCAGAATCCAGTGTTCCGCCGCCGCCGCTTCTTTGCCGGCGACCCGGTCGCCGACGACGGCGCCATCAAGGACGTCAACTGGATCCGGGCCGACGGTTCGGAAATGACGATGGAGGACTGGAAAGATCCGAAGCGGCGCCTGCTCGGTATGTTGATTCACGGCGACGCCTCGGACGACGTAGACGAACGCGGGCGTCCCAACAAGGGGCAGACGCTGCTGCTCGTGCTCAACGCATCGCACCGGGCCCACCACTTCACGCTGCCGTCGATGCCGGAGCGCGGGCAGTGGCGCGAGCTCGTCAACACGGCGCAATCAACGCAGCGCGTGGCGAAGAGCCCCGGCATCAACCTTGCTCCTCACTCGCTGCTGCTGTTGTGCTACGAAGAAACGATATGAGCGGAAGCGAGTCGCATCATCCGTCCAGCTCCAATCCCCTGTTTCCCCGCGACGCGGCGGCGCTCGGCCGGCTCGAGCGGGGCGAGCTCCACGACCCTCACTCGGTGCTGGGAGCTCATCCGGCGCCCGGCGGAGGCGTGGTCGTGCGCGCGTACCACCCCGATGCGCGCGCCGCGCACTGCCTTCGGTCCGGCGGCGAGCGCGTCGCCATGCAGCCGCTCGGAGGCGGCGTCTTCGCCGTACACTTCGGCGCGGCGTCGTTGCCGTTGCGCTATCGTCTGCTGTTCGAGTTTCCCGACGGTGCGAGCCACGAGCGCGACGACCCCTACCGTTTCTCGCCGACGGTCGGGGATACGGATTTGTACCTCTTCAACGAGGGCACGCACCGCAGGCTCTGGCAGGTGTTCGGGGCGCGGCCCTGCAACGTCGACAGCGTGGACGGCACCGCTTTCGCGGTATGGGCGCCCAACGCGCAGCGCGTGAGCCTGGTCGGCGATTTCAACCGCTGGGACGGACGCGCGTTTCCGATGCGCGCGCTCGGCAACTCGGGCGTTTTCGAGCTGTTCGTACCCGAGCTCGGTGACGGCGCGGTCTACAAGTACGAGATAAAGACCGCTTCCGGAGCGCTGCGCCTCAAGACCGATCCGCTTGCGCTACGTATGGAATTGCCGCCGAAGACGGCGTCTGTCGTGACCACGTCGTCGTACGAATGGGGCGACGGCGAATGGATGCGGGCGCGCTCCGAACGCGACCCGCGCCGCAGCCCGATGAGCATCTACGAGGTCCACCTCGGCTCTTGGAAGCGCGTGCCCGCCGCGAACAACCGGTGGCTCACGTATCGCGAAGCCGCAGTGGAGCTCGTCGAGTACGTCAAGCGACTCGGCTTCACGCACATCGAGCTGATGCCGCTGGCCGAGCACGCCTTCTATCCGTCGTGGGGCTACCAGGTCACCGGTTACTACGCTCCGACGGCGCGCTATGGCACGCCGGACGACTTTCGCTTCTTCGTCGACCAGTGCCACCGGAACGGCATCGGCGTCATCATGGACTGGGTTCCGGCGCATTTCCCGCGCGACGACTTCGCTTTGAGGCGTTTCGACGGGTCGGCGCTTTACGAGCACGACGACCCGCGTCGCGGCGAGCACCCGGATTGGGGGACCTTGATCTTCAACTACGGGCGCGCCGAGGTCCGTAGCTTCCTGATCGCCAATGCAATCTACTGGCTGAACGAATTCCACGTCGACGCACTCAGGGTCGACGCGGTGGCATCGATGCTCTACCTCGACTACAGCCGCGAAGAGGGGCAGTGGGTTCCCAACGAGTACGGCGGGCGCGAGAACATCGGCGCCATCGAACTCTTGCGCGCGGTGAGCCGCGCCGTCCGCGACGAAGCGCCGGGAGCGTTCACGGTGGCGGAAGAGTCGACGGCGTGGGGCGGCGTCACGAATCCGCCGGAGCTGG
>DASWGX010000107.1:0-5630 GCA_036393455.1 Polyangiaceae bacterium | reverse complement strand
CCGGTCGGCGGCGCGCTTGGCAGCGCCGCCGACGTTGGGCTGCCCCATGAGCCACGCGATGAGGCCTTCGCCGATGGCGTGCTCGCCGAGCACGCGCGCGGTGTGCGCGCGGCGCAGGGCCGCGGCGAACTGCGGCTGGGTGGCGCTCACCGAGGCCAGGCGTTGCTCGAGCAGCTCGCCCACGGCCGTGGCGACGGCCTCGCCGTCGTTCGGGTCGACGCGCCCGGAGCCGAGCGCTTCGTCCTCGAGGTTGTAGAACCACCGATCGATGAGGGCGCGGAACGCGCCGTCGGACCACTCGGACGTCTGGAGCGACTGAACGGCGCGGCGATACACCGTTTCCATGCGGTAGAGCGGCGTGTCGGTCTCCGAGATCTGCACCAGCGTCGTGGCGAAGCCCTGCTGGCGCGCGCGGTGCTCGAGCCAGCGGGAAAAGAACGTCTTTCCCGTGCCGTACTCGCCGCGGACGGCCTTGAAGCGACCGTGGCCGGCGGCCGCCGAGGCGAGCTCGTCGTCGATGGCTCGTTCGAAGCGTTCGAGACCTACGGCGAAGAGCTCGAGGCCCCGGCGTGGCACGGCGCCGATGCGGAGCGCGTCGATGATCTCCCGCCGCTTGAGCGGGCTCACCCTGGGAGGGGCGCTCTCGTCCGTCACAGCTCCACCCCGAACTGTTGCTCGAGCTTCTCCTTGTCGAGAAAGATTTGCTGGTTCTGTCGATCGAAGCGCAGCACTTCGTAGCCGTCGAGGTTCAGGACTTCTTGGAGCTTGCTCACGATCCCGCCGACGCGGAAAGCCGGCTCGTTCAGGTGCGCGGCGAAGGCGTTCGCGGGGGCGGCGCCGGAGCGCTGGAGCAGAAAGTACACGGCCGTGACGGTTTGCCTGCGGAGCTCGGCGTCCCGGGCGCGCGCCTTGAGCATCTCCGAGTCGTAGAAGCCCGGCAGCGGCAGCGCCGGCCTCGACGGGGGCACCGAGGGTGGCCGCGGCGGTTCCGGCTCCACCGCGGCGAAATCCGGAAAGCCCATTTGCCGGTCGGACGGCTTCTTCTTGCCCCTGGGAGGTGGCGGAGGCTCGGAGCGATGCACGGCACCGGGAGTCGCGTCCGGCAAGGCGCCCGCCCACCAATCGGGGACGTAGAGGCCTCGCAGGGCGAGCGCCGGATCTTGCCGGGCCCGCACTTCGTCTTCCCAACCGAGCAGGAGGCACGGCGCGACGACCTCGGCGAGGCCCGCGCCGCCGTGCTCGCCGGCGTGGGCGCCACCGCCGTAGCGGAGGCCGTCGTGTTCGAGCAGCACCACGGCCTCGACGCCCTTGGGCACGTACACGCCCTCGCCGGAGAACTTGCGCTCGCCAGGCTCGAGCACGTCGCGTTCACCGCTCCACACGCGCCAGCGCGCGCCGCCGCCGTGGCCGGCGCCGGCGGGCTTCAGCCGATCGGCGGGCACGTGACCGTGATCGGCGGCGATGAGCACGTGGCGTCCGGCCGCCATCGCGGCGTCGAAGATCTGCGGCAACGAACGGATCGAATCGACGTCCCAGCGGTGCTCTTGCTGCGAGTCGCCCTTGAGCGACGCGTCGATGGCATTGACGACCAGGCCGACCACGCGTTGCTCGCTGACCGACTGGATCAGGTGCAGCGCCTCTCTCGACAGGGCGCCGTCGCTCGTGTGACCGTCGCCGCGCAGCATCAGGCGCGGCTTGACGTGCGGCTCGGAGAACGCCTGCATGGCGCGGTGGTTCTCGAAGCGCTCGACGTCCTTGGCCGTCGCGAGCGGCACGCCGTTCGGCGGCACCTTGCCGGCGAAGAACGCGGCGCGGCTCACTTCCGTCACCGTGGGCAGCGCGGCGAGCATCACCGGATAGGCACCACTGCCGATGCGATTGCCGGCGATGGAGTGCCAGGCGATGGGTCCCCAGCGCCGGCCGCGCGCGCCGAGCGACGGCAAGAGCTCGACGGCCTGCGCCCACGCCATGCCGTCCATGAGCAGGACCAGGAGGCTGCGATCGGCATCGCCCTGGAGGAAACGCGCCGCGACGCGCTCGAGCGCATGATCGATGGGCAGCACGTTTTTCGACGGGCGCCCGGCGTGGATCCACTGCTCGAGCGCGGCGGCGAAGCGAGCGTCGAGGGCCTCGCGCGCCGCGTCCGCGGCGGCCACGACGGCCTCGGCACCCGGAGCCAACGGACCGGACTGAACCGCGCGCGCCATGCGCCGGGCCCAGTCGACGAAGCCGCCTTCTTCGGCGTACCACCGTCCGAGCGCCTCGACGTCCGCGTAGCTCGCCGAAGGCGGCTCGGTCCGGTCGGGACGCACCGCGAGCCAGCGCCCCAGGCGCACGCACATCTCGGTGCGGCGAAGGAACTGGCCGTGCTCTTCGGCGCTGAAGAAGTCGTGCTTCTCGAGCTCGCGCCACGCCTCTTCCACGGCGCCGAGGGCGTCTCGCGACGGCTCTTCGGCCAACGCGAGCAGCGCCGTGCTCAGGCGCTCGAGCTTCAACGTCCAGGCCGTCGGCAGGCGCGTGCCGTCGGCGAGGAACGGGCGGAGCTCCGGATCGTCGATGAGCGCTTCGGCGGCGTCGAGCACTCGCGGCAGAAGATCGACCTGATGGCGGCGGAGGGACGCGAGGGCCGGCCGCACCGCTTGCCCGAGGGCGAGCGTGAGCGCTCGAGCGTCGGCGTCCCGATCGAGCTCCACGATGGACTTGAGCTTCTGGCGCAGCCACGCGCGGACCAGGCCTTCCTGGTGTCCCGCGAGCGCCTCGGCGAGGAGCGCGAAGCCGAAGAGCTCGAGCCCCTTTTCGCTTTCCCACGCGCGCCACGCCAGGACGCCCGGGGCGTTCATCGTCTTTTCGAGCCAGCCGACGAGCGCGTCCCGGAGGCCCGCGGCGGCGGTCTCCTTCATCGCCGCGACGAAGTGGCCGCCGCGGCCATTGGCGGCGGCCCAGCCGAGCAGCGTATCGAGCGACAGCTCGCCGTCCACCGGCACGCCCCAGTCGACGCGAAGCCAGGTTTCGTACAGGGTTCGCGGCGTGAGCTCGGTCGCGGAAGTGCCGTACTTGCGCGTCGGGTTGTCGCGGCGCAAGAGGTACGTCGCGAGCACGAGCTTGGTCGTCTCGGCGGAGGCTCCGGCGGCTCCCGT
This sequence comes from Polyangiaceae bacterium, assembly GCA_036393455.1. Taxonomy (GTDB): domain Bacteria; phylum Myxococcota_A; class Polyangia; order Polyangiales; family Polyangiaceae; genus DASWGX01. The sequence goes on along the minus strand of DASWGX010000107.1, from coordinate 2,493 downwards.
CAAGGCCCGGAGCTGCACCGAAGGACCGATCGATTCGACCCGTCCGTTCCTCGCGAAGCGGCCGGCCAGATCGTCCGGAATCGCGCCCGTCCACGGCACCAGAAACGCGCGCAGCGCCGGCTCTTCGAGGCCAGGCATACGCGCCCGAAGCTCGAGCTCGCTGCGTACCGGCACGACTTCCACCACGCCCTTGCCTTCGACTTCGAAGCGATCCTCCTCGCCGGTGCCGTAAAAAGCCATGAGCGGTCGCCGACGGTTCTGCATTTGCCGGACGACCTCGACGACGGCTTCTCGAGTCAGATGCGGGACGTCCATCAGCGTTCCTTGAGCGTCAAAGTGCCGGAGAGCTCGACGTCGCCTTCGGCGCGGTCGAGCGCCGCTTCGAGCTCGCTCACCATCCCGGCGAGGCGGCGCCGCACCTCGTCCTTGCCCGCCGCCTGGGCGCGGACCGACGCGAGCACGCGCCCGGTCGACGGCTCTGGCGCGGGCCCGGTGAGCAACGTCTGAGCTCTTCGCGCGAGCTCCCGGAGCCGCGGCGCGAGCTGGACGTGGAGCTCGTCCTGGCGAAAGGCGGCGCCGACCTCGTCGAGCACCTCGTGCGCGCCGGGCACCTCGTCCATGCGGCGCGCGAGCTGGAGGAACGAGCCGAACACCAGGTCGTCTTTCAATACCGCGACGAGCTCGGCGGCGCGCCCGACGTGGCGACCGACGGCGGTGCCGCTCGTCTTCGGCTCGAAGCCCGCGAGGGCGCGCACCTGCTCGACGCCCGACTTGCCCCGCACGGCCATCACCGCCTGCTCGGCGCTCTGGCTCGTCGTGACCCGGTCGCTGTCGGCTTCGAGGTGGAGCTCGGCGGCGCGCCGCTCGAGCAGGCCCGTCGCTTCCGCGCACGAGCCGGCCACGCCTTGCAGTTTCTCCTCGAGGCTCGCGCGGAAGCGGCCGAGGTTGTCGGGGCTCAGGTGTTTGCCGGCGAAGGTGAGGCCGAAACACTGGCCCGCCTTGGCGAAAGCGTCGTTCCACTCTTGCTGGGTCGGGAGCTCGGGCTTCTCGAGCACGGCGCGGTCGGGCAAGTCGCCCTTGAGCTTCGCGGGCTCGAGCGGCTTGCCGTCGAGCTCGAGCGTGCGGCGCGCCCAGACGGCATAGCAGCGCACCACGAGGTCGAGCGCGTTCGTCTGAAGGCCCATCTTGCGCCCCTCGTCGATGAAGCCGCGGAGCTCGCCGACCGTCGGGCGCTCGGCGCCCTTTTGCAGGCGCTTGTTCTCGAGCGGCTGCAGGCGCGACTCTTCGTGCTTGAGGACGTGGGTTTCGCTGAAGCGCACCAGGTCGAGCGCTCCGAGCGTGCCCACGAGCTCCGCGCGCATTTCCCGATCGACCGGCAACCGGCCCTCTTCGGTGTTCACGAGATCGGCGAAGGTGTCCACGAGCTCGTTGACGCGCCGGGCGGTGAGCGGCTTGGTGAAGTCCGGGTGGCGCGGATAACGGGCGAAGAGGAGCGCGTCGATGTAGGCGTCTTTCGCGTTCGCCAGGTTGGCGGCCAGCTCGGGCCGGAGCGCGGGTACGCCGTGCTTGAGCACCAGGAGGTGGCTCTCCACGGTGTTGGCCGAATCGAGGGTTTCGTCGTCCGGTGTGGCGAGGCCGTAGGCCTGCGCGATCGCTTCGAGCAAGCGGTTACGCTTCTGTGCCCGGAGGTTTTCCATGTCGTTGATGGCGCGGGTCTGGTTTTCGAGCGTGAGGTGCTGCACCGCTTCCCGCTGAACCCGCTTGTCGCTCAGGATGTGCTCCAAAATCACGAGTTCGCCGAGGAGCTGCGTGAGCTTGTTCGAGAAGAAGTCCGGCAGCCATACCAGCGTCCAGCTCCCTCCCGTCTCGCGAAAGCGCTCGGCGGCTTCCACGTCCTCGCGCGGCGAGCGGCCCGGGTCGTCGAAGGGGTAGTCGACGACGAGCAGAAAATCGTGATCCTCCTGGCAGCGGAGCCGTTCGGCAGGCGCGGTGCGGACGTTGGTGAACCAGATCTTGCCGGTGCGCTTGGTGCCCTTCCAGGTGACGGCGAGCTCCTTCTGATCGGCGTTCACCGCGTCGAGGCCGAGGCCTTCGAACAGCACCTCGCGCAGCCCGCGCTGGCGAAGACCGGGCGTGTCTTCACCCGAGTAGCGGTCGAAGATCGGCTTGAGATCCACGCCTTCGAGCCGCACCGAGACGCTCGGGTCCGACTCGCTGCCGATGCGGATCTGGGCGATGGAGGTGGCCCACTTGCGGATCTTGCCGGCGACGATGCCCGCCTCTTGCCCGGGGATCATCGATTTGACCATGCCGTGGTTGAGCCGGTAGAGCTGGCCGACGGTGAGGTTCTTGAGCTCGTCGACCTCGGGGACGAGCGCCGCGATGAGCAGCGTCTTGACGATGCGGTTGTCCACGCGGCACTGCTTTTCGCCGCAGCCCGAGCAACCGAGCCGCACCGGGTGGCTCTCGCGCTCGCGCTGACAGCGCTCCCGG
>DASWGX010000106.1:0-10767 GCA_036393455.1 Polyangiaceae bacterium | reverse complement strand
GAGGAAATGCGATTGGGCGATCGTGTAGCTGCCGCCCAGGTTGAACTTCACGTACTGCCCTGCCTGCCAGGTAAACTGCGTGCTGAACGTGTAGCGGCCGTGCTGCTGAACGTCCGTCAAACCCGTGAAGTACACTTTTTGCGTCGGGTTCACGACCGACGGCACGGGATTGTCCGGATCCTCGCGCGTCGCAGTGTCGGGGTTCTCCTGGAACGTGGCGTAGTTCGGCGCGCGCAGGCTGCGCGCGCTGCTCGAGCCGAGCGCGTCGAAAAGCTCGGAGTAGTCGCGCCCCTCCGACACGTAGGTACCGCTGAAACGGAAGTCGAAGGTGACGCGCTGGTAGCGTTCGCGAAGCTCCCAGGGAATCACGTTGAGGCCCACCGTCATCGTGCCCTGGAGCGGCGGATGATTGACCAGCGAGCCTTGCAGGTCGGTGGCGCCGTAGTCGCTCGATTCGTTCTGGAACTCGAACAACGTGGCGAAGCCGGCGTAGGGCTCGATGTACTTGATCCTGCGCGACACGTAGGTGTGAAGCTCGAGCGCGGTGACCCCGCGGCTCACTCCCGCGTCGCGCGAGCCGCTGAAAGTGCCCTCGAGCGGCCGGCCTTCCTCGTCGAAGAGATCGTCGTCCGCATCGGTAGCGTCATCGGTTTCGTCCGCGACGCCGTCGCGATTGATGTCCGACGAGTGCGCGCACTCGACCTGGCCGCTTTGGGGGTTTTCGCTGCAAGCATGCATCGGCTCGGAGACGTTGAAACGCCCTTCGAGCCCCACGATCCAGGTGGGCTTCGAGGCGTCGCGGGTCTGGTTCATGATCCCGAAATCGAAGCCGACGGCGAGGTACTCGATGCCGCTGCGCGTCGGCGACTCGAACGGCACCTCGAACAATTGCTCGCCCGGCAAACCCAAGAGCGCCAGAGGGACGCCGCTCGCGGCGGAGCCGCTACCGTCGAGGCTCTTGAGCTCGCGCTTGTTCGAAAGAATGATCGGAAGCCGCAGAATGAGCGCGATGTCCTTGTACACGCCGATGTCCGCGCGCGGGGTAAGCCGGCTCGTTGTCTCGGAGTACTCGGCCACGTTCAGGTTCGCCTGGGAGAAACCCCCGGTCACGAACCCAGGGTCGGTGATCGATGTCTCCCGAAAAATCTTCGCGGTGCGGACACTCTGCCGAAACCCGAGCGACAGATGCAGGTCGAATTCGTCCTCGTCGTCGAAGGCGTCCACGACCTGCGTGATTTCCCCGGGCTCGGCCAGCACCGAGGGCTCGTTGACCGGGCGAGGCTCTTCCGCGCCGGCGGACACGGCGACCAAGAGGGTGCCGAGCAGGCTTACCGCGCCGACGGCTCTCGTCGGTACAATGCCGGGACAACAACGCGTGCTCATCCGTCGCCAGGTAACGGACGCTACCGGTGCCGGGGCGAAACTGTCAACGGAACAGCAATTGGGGGGCGCTAACGTCGATCCGGTTCGGGCAACTCGACCCGCTTCCGGTCGGCCTCGTCGATGCGGCCAAGCTGTGCGGCTCGCTTTTTCGGATCTGCCTCGAGCGCGGCGGCCGCTGCGGCGATCGCGCACGCGGAGCGCGCAGCCTTGCGATTGTGGACCTGTTCAGCGGCCCGTTCTCCGAGAGAACCGGCATCGCGAGGGCTCTTGGACAGCAACGCCGCAGCGCTCTCGAGAGCCTTGGTCGCCGCGCTTTCGCAGCGGTCGACGAGCTCTTCGGTAGCGGGCGGGCGGCCCGAGAGCGTGGTGCTACCCTTGGTGACCGTCCGTCTGCCCTCAAGGCGAACTCCGGCAGCAGGCTCCACGTCGGCGGAGCCGGAGGTCACACGCACCTCGACCTTCCGGCCGTCCGCTCGAACCGTGAGGCTCGCCTCGGCGTAGTGAATGACGCCGAGCGGTGTTGCGACGGTCACGCCCGCGCCGGGACGCGCGCCGGCGCTCGCCGCGGCTTGAAGACTGCCGCTCGAAAGGAGCACCGCCTCGCGCCCGCGGCGACAGGGGAGCGCGAGGGCGGGCCCGGCTATGGCGTACTCTCGAGCGGTTCGCGCGTGACGCACGACGACCCGCGCTCCCTGCTCCAAGCTGATGAATTCCGAGCCGTCGAGCTCCGAGCCGGATTCGAGCGGGGCTCCACCGAGCAAGACGCGGCCCGTTACGTTGAGAGCCCGACAGGGCGCTCCGCGCGGTTCGCCTGCGTCTCCGGCGGACGCCGCGGCCGGGCGCGAGGAGGCGCTGGCCGTGAGCACGGCGCCCGCTGCCGTGCCGGGAGCCGAGGGTTGGTCGGTGCATTTGCAGCCTCCGGCGCCGAGCGACAAGACGATCGACCAGGCAAGCTTTGCGATGGGGCTTTCGGCTCTGGCGCCCGCGTCGCGACGCGAGGCGCTCCCGGCGTCGCTCATGAAGGATCCGGCGGCGGTATGACAAGCGTCTTGCGGTTTTCGTCGTCGTCCTCTTCTTCGAAGATCGCGTCGCTGATGTCTTCCGCCAAGAGCTCTTCCCTGGCGGCGCCGAGCTCGCGGTTCGTGTCGGCCAGGCGCTCCGAGAGCACGCCCAGGAACTGCCACAGGAGTTTGACGGCGAGCTGATGCTCTTTGCGTAGGATCTCGAAGAAGTCCGCCCTCCGGATCACCATCAATTCGCTCGCGCCGTCGCTCACCACGGTGGCGGAACGAGGCTGGCTGCGCACCAGCGCCATCTCCCCGAAATGATCGCCGGCCTCGAGCGAGGCGAGCTCCGCCTCGCCTCGCGAAACCTTGACTTTGCCCGAGAGCACGATGAAGAGCTCTTCGCCCTTTTCGCCTTCGTTGATCACGCGTTCGCCGTTCGCATACCCGACCACGTCCGTGACCTGGAGCACGCGCAAGATCTCGCGGTCGTTGAGCGCGCGAAATAGCGGCATTCTGGCGAGAATTTCGCGCTTCAGCTGCAGCGTGCGCGCGCGGTTCTCGTCGCGGGTCGCCGGGTCCCCCACGGCCACGACGACGGCCGTGATGTTGTCGGAGCCACCGGCTGCGTTGGCGGCGTCGATCATGGCGCGCACCGCCAGATTCACGTCGGGCGCCATCAACATGCGGCCGAGAGCCTCGCGATCCTCCTCGAAGTAGCCGCTGAGCCCATCGGAGCACAAGAGCAGCCTGTCTCCGGCGAGCAGGTCGAGCACGAGAGTGTCCGCCTGAGCGTGCTCGTAGACACCGACGGCGCGCGTTATCGCGTTCCTTTGCGCGAGCCGTTCGACTTGTTCCCGCGGCATCTTCTTGCGCTTGACGAGCTCGTTGTAAACGGTGTGATCCTCGCTGAGCTGTTCGAGCAGGTCGTCGCGCAACAGATAGATGCGGCTGTCGCCAACGTAGGTGATGAACGCCTGGGCCCCCGCGAATAGAACGGAAGCCAGCGTGGTGCCCATCCCGCGCTTCTTCGGGTCCTTGACGGCCTCGGCGTGGACGCGGCTCGAAGCGCGGTTCACGGCGAACTCGAGCATGCTGATGAGGGCCTGCTTGCTGACCCGCTCCGCCCCCGTCTTGCCGGCTTCGTAGTCGTCGATGAGGTCGCGCTCCTTCTTGACTTCTTCGTGGAAGGTGCGCACGCAGAGCGCGCTTGCGACTTCTCCGGCGGCGTGTCCGCCCATGCCGTCACAGACCACGAACAGCCCGAGCTTTCGGTCGACGAGGAAGTTGTCCTCGTTGTGATCGCGCTGGCGCCCGACGTCCGTGAGGGCGCCGAACTGGACCTCATTCTCCATTGGTGTCGCCCAGGATACAAAACCGCCGCGAGTTTACCAAGGCGGCACTTCTGCCCGGTTTGCCGGGTCTTGCCGCGTGCGCGCCCGGTCGGCTTCCCGCTCAGCGAAGCGGTTCGAGCAGACCGAGCTCGACGAGGGAGCTTGCCCCGCCGCGTGCGACGACGACGTGGTCCAAGAGCGGAACGGCGACCGCATCGCAGGCGCGGCAAAGTTCGCGGGTCATGTGCACGTCTTCCCTACTCGGCGCGGGGTCGCCGCTCGGATGGTTGTGGACGACCACGATCGCGCTGGCCGCGTCGCGAAGCGCCGGGACCAGGACGTCGCGCGCCGCGAGAGCGCAGCCGTGAACGCCTCCCTGCGCGATGCGCCGGGTGGACTTGAGGCCGCCTTGCCCGTCCAGAGACAGGAGCCACAGTTCTTCGTGCTCGAGCCCGGCCAGGCGCGGCTTGGCCCAATCCACGACGTCTTGGAAGCTCACGATGCGTACCCGGGCGGCGGTTTGCCCGAGCCCCACGCGGCGGCCGAGCTCCAGCGCGGCGGCCAGGCGCACCGCCTTGGCGGGACCGAGCCCGCGATGCGCGGCGAGGACGCTCGGGCCGACGCGTGCGAGGCCGGAAAGGCCGCCCACGGACGCGAGCAGCTTGGCGGCCACGAGTGGGGCCGGCTGCCCCTGGGCGCCGGTGCCGAGCAGGAGCGCGATTAGCTCTGCATCTCCTAACAATTCTGGGCCTTCGCGCAGTGCGCGCTCACGCAGGTCGGGAGTGACGCGGGCTCCCGCAGCCGGCGGATTCGGGCACTGCGGCGTGCCTGGGACTTCGGCTCCTTCCGTGACGGGCTGGGACTCTGGGCTCATCGCGACCTCGTGCAGTCCCGCCTAGCACGCGGCGTACCGGAGCGAATCTCGGCGTCAGGACGCGCGCCCTCGGTGGCGAAGTGGCGAAGCTGGCCGGCGACTCCGCTACTCGACGCGGTGCGGCGCCGCGGGCGGCAAGAGGCGCACGAGCTCCCCGAGCGCCTGATCGAGGCGTTCGGCGTGCGGCGAGTCGAAGGTGACGAGTGTCTTGAACTCGGGATCGCGAAAGCGGGGGTAAGAGCCGACCTCCACGTCGGCGAACCGCTCGACCACGGAGTCGAGAGCGGGCTTCAGCTCCGGTTCGTCGAGCACCGTAAGTACCGATCGAGTCAGGATAGCGCCCGGGCCGCGCACCCAGGCGTTCACGATCGCGAGCTTGGCGCGGAAGATTTCGGGCACCCCGGGCAGCATCCACACGTTGTCGAGCACAATGGCGGGCCAGGTGACGGAGTCGGTTCCGAGCAGACGCGCGCCTTCGGGAACCGACGCCATGCGCAGATGATGCGGCGTGATGCGTTCAGCGTACGCGCGCTCGAGCAACGCGCGCAGCATCGCGTTGGGCACGACCGGCACGTCGAAGGCCCGCGCCACCGCCTGGATCGTCAAATCGTCGTGGGTCGGGCCGACGCCGCCGCTCGTGAATACGACGTCGAAGGCGCGGCGTAGCTCGGAGACCTGGCTCGCGATCGCGGCTACCTCGTCCGGCACCAGCACCACCCGGTTCAGCCGCACGCCGAGCGCTCGCAGCACGCGCGACAGCTCGAATACGTTTTCGTCACGAACCTTGCCGCTCAATAGCTCGTTGCCGATGACGATGGCGGCGGCCGTGTGAGCGACCTCGGACGTCATGCTCAATCGACGTCCAGCTCGCGCGTGACCGGATTGCCCGCATCGTCGACGGCGAGCAATTCTTCCACCCGTTTTTCCGCTTGGTCGAGGCGCGCTTGGGACAAGCGTGCGAGCCGGATGCCGTCTTCGAACAGCGTGAGCGCTTGCTCGAGCGAAAGCTCGCCGCTTTCGAGCTCTTCCACGATATGAGATAGACGCTCGAGCGAAGCTTCGAACGATTCGCTCGGAGCCGCCGATTCGCCTGCCTTGTCCGCTTCCTCGAGGCTCAGTTCGACTTGGGCTTTTCGCGAGCTCATGGCAGGCCTTCGGGCTTAGTCGCTGCCTCTTCCAACCCCGGTTTCGATTGGTCTCGGTGCGCGCGTCGAGCGTGACCCGAGCGCCGGGCGGGTGCAACCTCGTAGCTGAGAGGGCCCGGCGGCAGGCCCGCCAGAACCAAGCCGCCGTCGGCGTCGCTTTCGGCCGGCAGGCAGAGGTCGTTCGCGCGCACCGCGAACTGCCGCGAAAGCGAGGCGCTCCACGTCGTTCGGTCGAGGTCGAGCCAAAAGACTTGGTGCGGCAAGAGCTCCGGCCGAATCGCAGCGCCCGAAAGCGCGGCGCGCGCCTCGCTCCGCGCGGTCGGATCCGGGTCGAGCGCTGCGGCGAGCGAGAGTACGCGGCGCCGGCCGAGCTCGCGCCGCAGCGAGAGCGCACGAACGATGGCTCGCCGCACCGACGCGTCGGTTTCGAAGCGATACCGCGTTTCGAGGCGGCCGACACAATGCGGGTTCGCGTTCGCGCCGAGGCCGAGCGCGGCGTGAGCCCGGAGCCTCGGCTCTTCACCGTTCAAGAGCTCGTCCACGACGGGCTCGAGCGCGGCCTCGTCGCGCTCTGCGAGCGCTTTGGCGATGAGCGGCGCGGCCGGTCCGCCCCACTCGAGCGCCTCGAGCAGCGTGCGGGTCGATACCCGGCGCGCCGCTTTGGAATCGAGCAGCGCGAGCGCGAGCGCGCTCCGCAGCTCGGGGTTCTTCGTCGTTTCCAGGCGTGCCGCGGCTTCCAGCGCGATTGCAGGCGACAGCGCGGCGCGCGCGGCACCGACGACTATCGCGCGGTCCGCGCTCCAGAGCAGCGCCTTGGCTCGCTCGGGTGCGAGCGTCGAAAGGCCCCAGGCACCGAGCGAACGATGCGCCGAATTGGTCGACTCGACCAGCTGGGAGCAGAGCGAGAAGGCTTCGGCCGCGCCGTCGTCGTAGAGGAGGTGCCGCACCACGAGCGCGCGCGCCGCCCAGAGCCGCGCCGGTCCCGAGCGGGCTCGACTCAAGGCAAGCCGCGCGCGCTCGCTGCCGATGCGCGAAAGCGCCAGCGCGGCGACCGGCGACCGGGCTCGATCTTCGAGGGCTTTTTCGAGCACCGCGACGCTCGCGTCGTCGCCGACGCCGGCGAGCGTTGCGAACAAGACCGGGACGTCGCTGGCAGGGCTCTTCGCGGCGAGCGCAGCGATCGGTCGTACGAGCGAGGGATGGGGGGCGACGAGCGCGAGCTCGAGGCCCAGCGTCAGAGTCTCGCGCTTTTCGAGCAATGCGGCGATGACGCTCGGGGCGTCCGGAGCCCGAGCGAGCGCGAGAATGCGTGCGCCAGTGCGCGCGAGCACGGCATTCCCCCGCTCGCGGAGCCAGTGCCGCGCAAGCTCCAGCGTTTCGAGCTCTCCGAGGTGGAGCAGGGCGAGCGCTGCTTCGGCCCGTTCCTCCGGACTTCCGCTCCTTACTGTCTCACGCAAGAAGGGGATCGCGCGCGAGTCGCCGAGCGCCGACAGTGCCCGCAGCTGGCCCACGCTTCGGGGCATGTGCTTGGCAATGAGCGGATCGAGCGTTCGCGGCGGGTGCGCCTCGAGCGCGGCCTGTGCCAGCGCCGCGCCCGGCCCCGAAAGCGAGAGAGCGCGCCCGAGTGCCGAAAGCGCGCGCTCTTGTCCGCTCCGGGCGAGAGCCAGCGCCGCGGTGGCTCGCGTCAATCGTTCGAGCGGACCCGGCTCCGCGCCGTCTTCGAAGACTCCGGCGCCGTTCATGAGCCGGACCAGCGCGTCCACGACTTCGCCCGAGCGAACGCGCGGAGCGAGCACGCGCGCGAGCAGGAGACGTTCGCGCGCCGAGCGCACGACCTTGGCGTCCGTCGACGCCGCGAGCAGGAGTTGGAGCCCGCGCTCGCCTGACTGGGCCCCGAGGCGCTCGATCGCGAGCAGCCTTTCGGACTCGACGTCGGACGTGAGCAACTGGTTTTCGCGGATCACCGTGAAGCGCCGCAAGAAGCCGCGCTCCGTCGCGTCGCTCTCGGCGGAGGAGCTCGCGCCGCTCGCGGCAACGGGTGCGGCAAAAGCCGTGAGCGCGAGCGCGAGAAGCAGGCCTGTGCGGCGCGTGTCCATGGCCTATGGCCTGGCCTCGTGCTGGGGCGTGAGCAAGACGAAGCCGACGCCGGCGCGCTCGGCGCCCGGTTCTTCGCGCACCGCGTTCCAGCCCACGACTTCCGCGGCGGTGTCGCGGCGCGTGAAGCCGCGCAGCGCGTGCACCAGCGAAAACGCCTGATTGAGCGCCGTCTGCTCCGCTTCCGCGCTCGCTTCGCGCGGGCGCACGCCGACGAGGAGCACGGCGTCCGGATCTCGATTGAGCAGTTGCGCGATCGCCCTCGCCAGAAGCACGGAGCGCCGTCCAAGCTCGACCGAGCCGCGGCGCTGCGTGAAGCGCACGCGGCCCTCGATGCGGAGCACGGTGCCGTTCGCCGTCTCCACACGGCGCACGAGCAGCTTCTCGGGGCGCCCGGCGGGCATTCGATCCGGACACCCATCGCCGTCCTTGAAACCGTTGAACACCTCGGCCTCGCCGGGGCAGCGATCGTCTCGGTTGTCGTACGTGTCGCCGTCCCGATCGGGCGGAGGGCAGCCCGGCGAGTCCGGATTGTCCTCGGGCCGCGCCGGTTCGAGCGGGCAGCTATCGAGATCGTCCGCGACGCCGTCGCCGTCGTTGTCCGGATCCGGACAGCCGTCCTCGTCGAGAAAGCCGTCCTCGTCCTCGAGCGCCTGCGGACAGCGGTCGAGATCGTCGGGCACGCCGTCGCCGTCGTTGTCGAAGTCGGGGCAGCCGTCCGAGTCTTCGAAGCCGTCGCGATCCTCCGCGAGCTCGGGACAGCCGTCTTCTTGGTCGGCGATGCCGTCGGAGTCGGCGTCAGCGACGCGCGGCACGAAGCCGAGCCCGACCACGGCGCGCACGCCGGGCGCGCCGAGCGCGCTGTGGGCGGGGAGCTCGACGCCGCCCAGCAAAGACCAGGGTCCGGCGCTGTAGCGAGCCGATACGCCGGCGAGGACGGGAGAGGTGTCGGCTTTCGCGAAGCGCTCGGAAAGCGCCAGGTTGCCGCGCACCTCCACTTGCCAGAGCCAGTGGCCTTCGCGGTCGATGCCGAACACTTGCGGGCGCAGCACGACCCCGAAGCCCCACGGCAGATCCGAGCCCAGGCGCTCGTCGAAGAGCGCGCGCTCGCCGCGCAGGCGAACCCCTGCCGTCGCGCGCACGTGAAGCGCGAGGAGCGAAAGATCGGCGAGCGCGCGATACTCGGCGCCGAGCGTATGATGACCGACGTAGCTCTGGTCGTTTCCTACGGGCACGGTGAAGCGCCCGATCGTGGAAAAGCCGAAGCCGCCGAGACCACGAGGTCGCAGCCAGTTTGCCTTCAGATCGAGCGTGGGGTCCCCGAGGGCGGCGCCGGGCACGCCCTCGCCGCCGAGGAGTGCTTCTCCCGAGCCGCTCTGCGCGACGACCAAGGGCAGCGTGAGGCCCAATTGCAGACGACCCGTCACACCGAGCGCCGCTTGCAGATCGAACGACCATTGGTGGTCGAGGGGCTCGCCGATGGAGGCTCCGCCCTCGTCTTGTACCACCAAGAGCTCGTGGGCGTAGCTCGCCCACCACGACGCGTTCCACTCGCCCGCGTTCGGAACCTGCGTGGCCTCCGTGTAAAGGCCCGCGTAGGGGGCCGCGGGCGGCTGGAAGTTCCTCAAATCGAGGGGCGCCGACTGAGCGGCGGCGGCCGTCGCGCCGAGCAAGAGAGCGAGAGCAAGCGGGAACGCCACCGAGACGAAGCTTGCGCGCGGCATGGCGCGAGCCTAGCCCCACTCGGGAGCGTGGAACCAGAGGCGTGGCGCGCTTCGCCGGTCTTTCTTGCCCGCGCGCCGCGCCTCGTGGGAAAAGGGAGCATCCTTGCGTGCCTCCGCGCTCCGGCGTAGGCGCCGGTTGCCATGGACGCTATCCGCATCGTGGGACAACGCCCGCTCTCGGGTCGCATCCGAGTGAGCGGTGCGAAGAACGCCGCTCTGCCGATTCTGGCGGCCACGCTGTTGTCGGATGGACCGAGCCAGCTCGAGAACGTGCCGGCGCTGCGCGACATCAACACGACCGCGGCGCTCTTGCGCTTCCTCGGCCGGCCCGCGGAGGTGGACGGGCCGTTCGTCCGCGTGGGGGCGCCGACGGACAAGGTGCGCCCCGAGGCTCCCTACGAGCTCGTGCGGCAGATGCGCGCCAGCGTTCTCGTCTTGGGTCCGCTCGTGGCGCGCTACGGCAAGGCCAAGGTCTCGCTGCCTGGCGGTTGCGCCATCGGCGCGCGGCCGGTCGATCAGCACTTGAAGGGACTCGAAGCGCTCGGGGCGCGGATTCGCGTCGAGCACGGCTACATCCTCGCCGACGCGCCGCGCTTGCGAGGCTCGGAGATCGTGTTCGACATTCCCACGCACACCGGCACCGAAAACATCATGATGGCGGCCGCGCTCGCCAAGGGCACGAGCACGCTCGTCAACTGCGCGCGCGAGCCCGAGGTCGAAGAGCTCGCCCGCGTCTTGAACAAGATGGGCGCGAAAGTACAGGGCGCAGGCACCGCCGTGATCCACGTGACCGGCGCCGACGAGCTAGGGCCGTTCGATCACGCGATCGTCGCCGATCGCATCGAAGCCGGCACGTTCATGGCCGCGGTGGGCGCCGCCGGCGGCGACGTTCTTCTGGAGCACGCACCGCTCGAGGATCTGGAGCCCGTTATCGTGAAATTGCGCGAAGCCGGCGTCATGGTCGAACGCGAAGGCGAGCACGCGCGCGTGTGTCGCACGGGGCCGATCCGGCCGGTCGACGTCACCACCGCTCCGCACCCCGGCTTTCCCACGGACATGCAGGCGCAGTTCATGGCCCTGATGTGCTCGAGCACGGGGCGCAGCGTCCTCACCGAGACGATCTTCGAAAACCGCTTCATGCACGTGCCGGAGCTCTCGCGCATGGGCGCGGAGATCGAGACGCGGGGCAACACGGCCATCGTGCGCGGC
>DASWGX010000105.1:0-5753 GCA_036393455.1 Polyangiaceae bacterium | reverse complement strand
CGACGCGCTGCATGATTCGATCCGGGTGACCGGCGCGCCCGAAGGCGTGATCGGTTTCGATACCTTGTTCCCGTCGCGCGACGATTGGGGCTTGGGCGCCCACGTCGAGCTCGAGCTTTTCGTGTCCTCGGACGTCAGCGTGCGGCCCGGGCTGCGCGCGGACTTGTATCGTTCCGGCGACGACGGTTACGTCAGCGTGGAGCCGCGTCTCGGAGCGTCGTTTCGGCTCTCGTCGGGTGTTTTCGTCGAGCACGAGCTCGGCCTCGCCCGGCAAGCGCCGAGCTTCGTGTTTCCGGTGCCGGGGCTGCGCCCCGGTTTCGCAAGGGGGCTCCAGACCAGCGTTCAATCGTCGTCGGGTCTGCGCATCGCGCTGCCGGAGCAGCTCGCGCTTCGGGCCACGGTGTTTCAGAACTTGTTCTTCAATTTGACCGACGACCTCGGCGCGTCACGGCTCGATCTGGAGAGCGGCTCCGTGTACGGCACGCGCAGCCGCGGGCGCGCGGTCGGCCTCGAGCTTCAGCTTTCGCGTCCATTCAGCGAAAGGGTGGGCGGCTTCGTCGCGTACACCCTTTCGCGCTCCGAACGCACCTACGAGGGCGTTCGCGGTCCGGCCAGCTTCGATCGTCCCCACGTGCTGAGCGCCGCCGTCGGCTACGACATGGGCAGGGGCTTTCGTGGAGGCTTGCGTGGCGTCGCGTTTTCCGGAACTCCGGTGCTGGTGGCGTACGCCGACGTCGCGAGCAGCCCGCCGCGCGGGCCCGGCTTCGTGCGGCTCGACGTGAGGTTCGAGAAGCGCTGGGCCCTCGACGAGCAGGGTGCGTTCTTGGCCGTGGTCGCCGAGGTTCAGAACGCGACGCTGAGCGAAGAGGTTTTGCGCCGCTCGTGCAACGCCTTCACGTGCAAGGACGAGCGCATCGGTCCGGTGACGCTGCCGAGCCTCGGGCTCGAGGCGGGCTTTTGAAGCGGGCGCTGGGGGGAGATGGCACGCGCCGCGCGGCTGGGCTAGAGCATGGCGCGATGGCCCATCTGACCATGGTGAAAAAGCGCTTCGCCGACGGGCACACTTGCCAGAAGTGCGCGCAGGCGGAGGCGCTGCTCAAGCAACGCGGGCATTGGGGCCGCGTCGACCAGGTCGTATGGGCCGACGAGGGGGATGCTGCCTCGCCCGGCAATCAGCTCGCGCGCGAGCACGGCGTGGAGCTCGCGCCGTTCTTCGTTGCCCGCGACGCCCGCGGCGAGCGCGTGTACACGAGCGTGCTCGCCCTGATCAAAAAAGAGTTCGGTCCCGCAGAAGAAGCAGCCCCGCCCGCGCCGGCGGAGGCCGCCGTGATGGAGCTCGTCGCCTCCGCGCGCTCGCTCGCCGGCAAGACCCCGGCCGAGATCGTGCGCCTCGCGCTCGAGCGGTTCGGCTCCGACTGCGCCATCGCGTTCAGCGGCGCGGAAGACGTCGTTTTGATTCACCTCGCCGCGCAAACGGGCAAGTCGTTCCGCGTCTTTTCGCTCGACACGGGGCGGTTGCACCCGGAAACCTATCGCTTCATCGAGCGCGTCCGCGAGCGCTACGGCGTGCCCGTCGAGCTCGTGTCTCCGGACCGGGTCGCGCTGGAAGACCTGGTACGGGACAAGGGCCTGTTCAGCTTTTATGCCGACGGACACGAGGAGTGCTGCTCCATCCGCAAGGTGGAACCGCTGCGGCGGCGGCTTTCCCGAAGCCGCGCGTGGATGACCGGGCAGCGCCGCGATCAGAGCCCGACCCGTACCGAGGTGGACGTCATCGAGATCGATCGAATCAACGTCGGAGCGTCGGGGCCGCTCGTCAAGTTCAACCCGCTCGCCCACCAATCGCTCGGGGACGTCTGGAGCTACATCCGCGAGCACGATATCCCGACGAACGAGCTTCACGAACGCGGTTTCGTCTCGATCGGCTGCGAGCCGTGCACGCGCGCGATTCGCCCGGGAGAGCACGAGCGCGCCGGCCGCTGGTGGTGGGAGGACGCGACCAAGCGCGAGTGCGGCTTGCACGTCGGGAACCTGCGCGCGGTGAAGTAGCGTTTCGCCGAGGCGGAGTAAGGTGGGCTCAAGCAAGCTCGCGCGAGATGAGCGCACGGAGTCCGTCCGGGTTATCGACGTGGACCCAGTGCCCGGAGTCCTCGAGCAGATGCGCCTTTACCCGCGCTTCCGGCGGCAGGCGCACCGCCCGGCGCCGGAGCTCGGGCGAAAACAGGTCGCCTTGCTCGGCCACGACGAGGAAGATGTCGGGTGCGTCCCGGGGGGTTTCCAGAAAAGGCCAGAGATCGGTCTGGAAATAGTCCGAAAGCAGCTCGTCCATACCGTCGAGGCCGAGGTTGAAGACGTAGCCGTTCGGCGTGCGCTTGAGGCTCGTGGCAAGCCATGCGGCGGTGGGCCGCGCGATGCCGCGCTCCGTCAGGGCCGTGACGGCGGCGTCGCGCGACGGCGCGGGCACGGGCACCGAGCGCAAGGCCTCGAGCACCGTCAAGACCTCGTGATCGGGCTCGGGTGCGATCGCTCCGGGCTGAGCGTCCAGCACCCAGACTTGCTCGAGGCCGTTCGGGTGCCGGCGCGCGTACTCGAGCGCGACCTTGCCGCCGAACGAATGGCCAATCACGGTGCTCGGCGCGCGTTCAAGCAGCGCGGAGAGCCGCGCGAGGTCGTCGGCGCACGCCGCGAGCGTGTGCGGCGGCGGAGCCTCGGTCGATGCTCCGTGCAGCCGCTGATCGACGAGGACGAAGCCGTAGTCGCCGCGTTCCGCGTGCAAACCGCGGATGAAGCTCCTGAAGTTGTGGCCCGCGCCGAGCACGCCGTGCAGCACGAAGGCGAGCTTCGGCGCGCTCTTCTCGCCGACGAACGTATGGGCAACCGCGAAGCTCAAGCTCTTTTCAGCCCACGCGAACGATCAAGTCGACTTCGACGCTGGCTCCCAGGGGCAGGCTCGCGACGCCCACCGAGCTCCGCGCGTGCCACCCGGCGTCTCCGAGCACGTCGATGAGGAGCTCGGACGCGCCGTTGGCCACCACGTGCTGCTCGACGAAATCGGGATCGCTGTTGACGTAGGCGCAGAGCCGAATCACCGAGACGACGCTGTCGAGCGAGCCGAGTTCGGCGTAGAGGAACCGGAGATGGTTCGCGACGCAGAGCGCGGCCGCGTGCTGCGCGGCGGGAACCGAGACCTGCGTCGGAACCTTGCCGCGCGAGACGATGTGCGCTTCTCCGTCGAACGGCAGCGCTCCCGAGAGGTACACGAGGTTGCCGTCGCGCATGAGCGGCCGATACGTCGCGGCCGGTTTGGCCAGGCGCTCGAGCGGATAGCCGAGCTCGGCGAGCCTGTCTTCGCGCTGTCCCATCTTTCGGCTGTTACCACGACTCGGCGGTGCGGGTTGGCGAATGGGGCGTGTGGTACTCTGCCCCGTCGGCCGGCGATTCGATGCGCGTGGTTTCACTTTGCCCGAGCACGACCGAGCTCGTCTTCGAGCTCGGCGCGGGCGCGTCGCTGGTCGGTGTGACGAAATTCTGCGTACACCCCGCTGGCGGCGTACGGTGCGTGGCCAAGGTGGGAGGTACGAAGACACCGGACGTCGGCGCGATCGCGGCACTTTCGCCCGACGTCGTGCTCCTGAACGAGGAAGAAAACCGCGTCGAGGACGCGCGGGAGCTCGAACGACGTGGCTTGTCGTGCCGGGTGAGTCTTCCGAAGACGGTTCTCGCCGTAGCCCGCGAGATTCGCGAGCTCGGTAGCTTGCTCGGCCGCGACGGCAGGGCGGCCGAGCTCGAGGCCGCGCTCAGGGCGGCCCTGGATGCCGTGTCGTCCCGGCGCGCCGCGCCGGTCCGCTTCGCGTACTTGATTTGGCGCAAGCCGTGGATGACGGTCAATCGCGACACCTACGTGAGCGCGCTCCTCGAAGCGGCGGGCGGCGTCAATGTCTTCGCCGATCACGAGCCGCGCTACCCCGCCGTTTCGGCCCTGGAGCTCGGAAGCGCGAAGCCTGACGCCGTGCTCATGAGCTCGGAACCGTTCCCGTTTCGGCCCACCCACCGGGATGAGCTGGCTCTCCAGGCTGGCCTCCAGCCCGAGCGGTTTCATTTCGTGGACGGGGAGCTCTTGAGCTGGCACGGCGCGAGGACGGAGGCCGGGCTCCGGTGCGCCGCGCGCTTGTTCGAGTCGATCCGAAGCGGAACATCCGACTAGGACGGGAAACCGGGGCTCCCCGGGCTTCGGATTTGCGCTAGGGTAGGTGCGAATGCAGACGGGCGGCCTGTCGTCGGCGCAGATCTTCGAGGCGCTGAGCCAGCTCCGGGCCAAGTGGCCCAAACGCGGGTGGAGCTGGGATCACAGGCTGACCTGCGTCGCCTCGTCGTTCTCGGTGGAGATCGCGAGCGAAGCTCGCGCAGCGGCGCTCGTGGCGCTGCCCCACGAGTGGAATCACAGGACGGTGTTCCAGGCGCCCGCGCCGGTCATGGAAGCGGCGGAGACGTCGGGTGGCGTGCGCACCGATCAGTTTCTGTTTTCCACGGCGGCCGGAGGGCGCTTGATAGCCTACGGTCTCTGGTGGCCGTGGGGCGACGACACGACGATCTCGCTCAGGGTCGGCCTCGCCGGCTATGTCGGGGAGCGCGATCTCGTGCGTTTGCGCGAAGTCTTCAACGCGCTCGAATAGCGCCGCGGAGCCGGGCACCGAGCCGCGCGATGTCTCGAAAGTCCGCGTCGGTGAGAAAGAGCGCGTACGTCGTGAGCATGATCGCCGAAAACATCGGAATCGTCATGGTGATTTCGATGCCGAGGTGAAAGAACAGCCCTGCGACGAGCAGCTTTCGACGCCACCTTTCGAGCCAGACGACGATCGGGAACGAAAACTCGAACACCAGCGTCGACCAGCTGAGCAAGAGCGACAAGTAGCTCGGGATCCACATCGGCCACTCGGAGTAAATGGGCGAAGCGAGCACGTTCTGGATTGCGTAGCCGCCAATCCACTCCGGGTTCCTGAGCTTGGCCAGCACGGAAAACCAATAGACGTAGGCAATCTGACACATGATGAGCCGTTGCATCCATCCACTCGGTTCGGGAGTTTGCTCGCGCGCTCGGCCGAGCGCGCGCTCGCGAAACCAAGACGACAGCGACCAGTGGCGGCCCAGGGGAAGAAGTACGGCGAGCCCGGCGATGATGGCAAAGAGCCGATCGCCGCTGTTCAAGATGTACGGGTTTCTGTGCTGGAAGCTGACGTGCGCGACGAACAGTACGAAGCACGACGAGCGCGGAGCCACGCCGAGCGTCGCGGTCAGCGCGGCGGCCGTGAATACGCCGCCGAGCGTCCACAGCCACGGCATGCTGTCCGGAAAGAGTGCGCAGAGGGACCAGCGTGCAAAGTCGAGATCCGCGGCCGCCGCCCAGGGCAGGACGCCGCTCGGCCCCCAGTATCGCTCGAGGTTGAGCAGGATGCCGAGCCCCGCCCATACGGCGAGCAGGCCGAAAACGACGCGAAACAACGCGACCGCTCGCGACGAGAGCGGCCGTTCGAAGAAGCGGAACGCGAGCTCGAGGTAGTAGCGCATCAGTCCGCCTTCCGGGCGTTGCAGCGCTCTACGAGCAGCGTGTGCGTTCCGGGATTGAAGTCCGCGCTCGGGGCGCCGGCGGGTTGCTCGACGCGCAACTCGACCCGAACGACCGAGGGATCTCGCGCCACGGCTTGCCGGCAGTAGTACGCGAGGAAGTGCCGGCCGAAACGGTTTCTGAGGTCGGG
>DASWGX010000104.1:0-10375 GCA_036393455.1 Polyangiaceae bacterium | reverse complement strand
CGCGCCGCGCGTCTCCGTCGGCGCTGCGCGCGATCGCTTCGAGCACGCCTGGCTCGGCGCTGAGCTTCAACGGTCCGAGGCCGTGCCGCGCGTCGCCGAGCGCGCGGCCGAGCAGCGACGTGATCGCGGCTTCGGACAATGGTTCGAGGCGAAACACGCGGGCCCGCGACAGTACGGCGGCGTTGACGGCGAACGACGGGTTCTCCGTGGTTGCTCCGATCAGCGTCACCGTGCCGTTCTCGACGTGCGGCAGAAAGGCGTCCTGTTGCGCCTTGTTGAAGCGGTGAATCTCGTCGACGAACAGGATCGTACCGCGGCCTTCGAAACGGCGGCGCTCGCGCGCGGCGTCGATTATTTTCCTCAGCTCCGCAACCCCGCCGAGGACGGCGCTGAACGGCTCGAAGTGCATGCGCGTGCGGCGCGATACCACGTGTGCGATCGTCGTCTTGCCGGAGCCGGGCGGGCCCCAGAGGATCATCGACGGTACGCGGTCGCTTTCGATGGCGCGCCGTAGCGCGCCGTTTTCCGCGAGCAACGGTTCCTGACCGACCAGGTCGTCGAGCCGTTCGGGTCGCATCCGCTGCGCGAGCGGCGCCGGCGGGGCGTCGAGCGAACCGCGTTGGGCGGCCGCTTCGAGGAGCGTGCCCTGGGTTTCGGGAGCGCGCCGCTTGGTCATTGCGCTTTGGTCATTGCGTTTTGGTCATTGCGTTCGCGCGCGCGCACCGAAAATGGCGGTCCCGACGCGCACCCATGTCGCGCCGGTCGCTATCGCAGGCTCTAGATCGTGGCTCATCCCGATGCTGAGCTCGGGCAGTCGCTTTGCGCCGCCGAGCCGCTCGCGCAACTCGGCGAGCGCGCGAAAGAACGGCAGCGCGCCGTCCGGGTCGTCGGTGTGCGGGGGTACCGTCATCAGCCCGACGGCCTCGAGCGCGCTGCTCCGTTCGAGTGCGTCGAGCACGGCGCCTGCTGCTTCGGGTAGTGCGCCGTGCTTTTGCGGCTCGCGGCCTACGTTGACCTCGATGAAAGCCTCGAGCCGTTCGCGGCCCGCGGCGGCGTTTCGCCACGCGGCGCGACGCTTCTCGAGCTCGGCAACCAGGCGCACGCTGTCCACACTATGAATCGAACGGATGAGCCCGGCGACCAGCTTGACCTTGTTCGTCTGAAGGTGGCCGACGAAATGCCAGCGCAGCTTCTCGAGGTGAGCGAGCGCCTCGGCCTTGGCGACGAGCTCCTGAACGTAGCTCTCGCCGAAGTCGCGCTGCCCGGCCTGGTATGCCGCTTCGATCGCCGCCGGGGGCTGCGCCTTGCTCACGGCGAGCAGGTGGACGCTTTGCGGGGTGCGCCCAGAGCCCTCGACGGCTTCGGCGATGCGCCGGCGCAGGCGATCGAGACGCGCTGCGACGTCTTCCACGTCTTCAACCGCCGCCGGAAGGTTTCTCGAGCACGACGTCCGCGTGCCGAACGACTTTGCTGTTTCGACCCGAGGCCTGCAGACTTCCCGCGAGCTTTTGTCCTTTGCGTTCGAGGGCGAGCACGCCGAAAAAGGCGTTCTCCGACGGCGTCTCCGGCGTCAAGTGCACGGTGATGACCTCGTCCTCGACTTTGCCTTCGCCGTGAAGGCTGCCGAGCGGACCGGTCGCGCTCACTCGAGCCAACCCTGCCTCGTCGACGGAGATCTCGAGCTTGCCGGGCCCGCTGTGGCTTCCCCCGTCGTCTTTCTTCCAGTCCGCGACGGCCCCTTCCGCCGCGGACATCTCGATAGGGTGCAGGCGCGCGTCGTAATCCCCCGTCCACTTTCCGAAGTACCAGGGTTTGGGCGGTTCCGGCACGGCGCTCGGCGCCGCAGGCGCGCTCGGGGCCCCCGCGGGCGCCTCCGGCTTTTCGTCGCAGCCGACCAAGAAAACCGCAAGGAACAGGGCCGCGCCGGTGCGCGCCCTCATCTACCGTCGCTCTCGGTCAGCAAGCGGCGGACCCTCACACCGAGCTCGCCTTCGACGCTCACCAAGTCGCCTTCGGCGACGGCACGACCCGCCACGCGCAAGACGACAGGCTCGGCGACGCGCCGGCCAGTTTCGATCACGTCACCGGGCCCGAGCGCGGCCCAGTCCCTGGCCGGCATCGAGACGCTGCCGAGCTCGACGCGGATCAACACCGGTGCGTCCAACACTTGCTCGCCAAGCTCGGTGGATTGCGTTCGGTTTTCGTCCGTCATGGCGTCCGCGTCCACGGCAATCACGATGCTTTCGTCACGTAGCACGATCTCTCCGCCCTGTCTCAGCTCGGCGCGGACACCGTTTTCCGAAGTCGGCGCAGCCAGAGCCACCATGCCGGTTATCGAGCCTCGCTCGCCGCCCGAGACCCACCAGCCGTCCCCGGGCAGCCAGACGTCGCCCGGTGCCAAGGATTCGACTTCGTCGCGCGACGCGGCGCCGAGCCCGGCCACGAGCGGCACTGCGATTTCGAGCTTTCCGAGTCGCGCGAAGGACACCGCGTTCGTGTCCCGCTCGTTCGCGAAAGGTGACGCGCGGAGCACCGCGCTGAGCTCGTAGGGTCTTCCATCGAGCAACAGCGTCGCGTATACGACCGCGCGCTCGTCGTCGGACGCCGGCACCGCACCGCGCCCCCCGTCCAGGAAGCGCAGCGGAAGCATGCCTTCGGTGCGCCGCGCGCTCTCGACCACGATGGCGGCGAGCGCACCGCCGAGTGCCGGATCCAGCGCCGCGTTCGGCGCCGACAAGCGGGGCGCTCGTCCCAGCACTCTGCCGACCAGAGCCGCACCGAGCTCGTGCTCCACGTTCAGCTCGAACGCGACGCCGCCGTCGCCGACCTCGAAGCCTAGCAGCGTGCCGTATTTTTCGCGCACCGAATGGCTGGAGACGACGCCGCGGATCACGATCTCGACGGGGCTGCCGACGACGTCGGAGAGGGCGGCTTCGATCTTCGTGGCGTCGACGGCGCGAGCGAGAACGCGGCGAGCCTTTCCCGCGACGCGCACGGCGCGTCGATCGATCGCCTCCACGGTCTGCCAGGGGAAAGGCGCGACTCGGCGCGCCGCAGCGTTCACGCTCGTCGTTTAGCGCACAACGCGCGCGCGGCGAAACATCCGTGTATTTCCGAGTATGTTCCGCGGGTTATGAGGCGGCGACCGCTGCGCTGCGGTCAGCCTCGCTGAAGCGGTGAGCGGGCCGTGTTAGCCTCGGTGCGATGAAGCGACTCGGTTTCACCTTGGCAATCGGTCTCGTGACGTGGGCTGCGAACGCGAACGCGGAGGACCCGCCCGCGGGTGGGACGGCGGCGGCGGCCGCGACCGACGACACCAACCCATTTCGGGACTTCTTGAAGCGTGGAGAGGACGCCTACCTGGCGCGCAACTTCGATGCGGCGATCGAGGCTTTCCAAAGTGCGCTGGCCAAGGAGCCCAACAATCCGGTGGGTCACTACCGCATGGGCGAGGCACTGCGCGCCGCCGAGCGCTTCGACCAAGCCGAGAAGGCCTGGACCCGCGCGCTCCAGCTTGCGGGACGGGACGTCGCGCTCAAGGCAAAGGTGCTTTTCGTCCTCGCGGATCTGAGGGAGCGACAGAAGAACTACGCCGAGGCCATCAAGGCCTGGGACGCTTACGGACGTTTCATCGCTCAGCACAAAACGGGCTACCCGAAGAGCGCCGGCGAACGGAAAAAGCGCAACGAGGCCATCAAGAAGCTCAACGACGACTACGTCGCCGTGAAGGAGCGCATCGAACAGCGGCTCAAGGAAGCCGACGAAAGCGTGCGCAAGAGCTCGAAGTAGCCAAACGCCGGAAGCGCTCAGTTTCCGGCACCGAGCTCGACGCTCAGGTTGCGCGACAAAAGTTCGTCGGCTTGCCGCGCGAACTCCGCGAAGTCGGCGTAGCTTGCCGGTTGAATGCGCCCGGCTGGCAACGTGAGGGAGCGCTCGAGCACCAGGCGATCTCCTTCGACGCGGTCGGCTACCTCGACCTTACGATCGGCGTTCTTCAGCGTTCGGCGGCGCGGCGCGTTCACGACGCGGGCGTGCTTCGGCAGCTGGATTTGCAGCGTGACGTCTTGCCGCGTCGTATCGCCAAGGAGCAGCGGCGTTTGCCGGGACGGCAAGCCCGCGAGGCGCCCGAGACTCGGCGTGAACGGTGGCGAAACGATGAGCGTGCCGTCCTTGCGCCGCGCGAAGTGAGGAACCTGCGCTTGAAGGTGCAGCTCGAGGGGAGCGTCGAGCTCGTCGAAGCGCTCGAAGCGATACTTCACGAGCCGCGCTCCGCGCAGCGATTGGCCGAGCAGGCGCGATTCGATCACGTCGCGCAGCTGTTGCTCGGGAAGCTCCGCGAACGCCTCGCGCAACGCCATGGCGTATTTGCCTTCATAGCTTTGCACCAGGTCGAAGCGCGCCGAGCCGTCCGCGGCGAGGTCGACTTTCCCTCGAAAGGCGATGCGGTCGTCCAGGCCGCCCGCGGCCGTGCGCGTCGTCTCGATGCGGGTCGGGGTGAACACGTACGCGGGCATGTCGCGCAGCTCCGCCGGCACGTGCCCGAACGGCGTGTACTTGTTGTTGATGGTGATCCAGAGCGGCTCGTTCCCGACTTTGAGCCGCATCAACGGCTGATTGTACTGCAATGCCTCGGAAATCGGCCCGTGCGGGGGGTGCGCGAGCCGGCTCTTGGTCATCGCGAAATCGATCGGCAGACCGAGCGCGGCACACAGCGTCCGAAACGCGCGCCACCGGTCGCCGCGTTTGCTCACCACGACGCGCCGTCCGTCGCGCTCTTCGCCGTCCTCGACGTTGGAGACGACCCATCGGTAGAGGCGCCGGGCGCGTTCGGCCGTATCGTTCGGCGGCGCGTCTTCGACGATGCGTCCGGCTATCTTCGCGATGCGAGGGTCGACCGGCGTGAGGTCGGTCAGAGCGTCGGCGAGGTCGCGCAGGCGGCGCGCCGGGGTGATCCCCCACCCGATCCAAACGCTCGGGAGAAACTCGCTCGCCGGCGCGCTGTTCGGCTCCGACGGCGCGGCCGGGCTGAAATCGGCCCGCCAGGAGCGCAAGAGGAGCGGCCCGAGATCTTGGACCGTCGGCGTGGGGACGTTGTTGCGCGTCTCGACCACGAGCCCCTTGTGGCGCGGCGAGATGACGCTGAACTCGCTGCGCGCATAGGCGACGTTCTCTTCGCGAAAGAACCAGTTCGGTCCAAGGTACGTCAGGCCCGCTTCGCCGTCGCCGCTACGGCTGATGATCTGCTCCGTCTCGACGTAGTCCCCGACCTCGAGGTGAGGCATCGTGATGGTGGGCTTTCCGGCGACCTGCTCCGGTTCGAGCAAACGGCCGTCCGCCTTGACGACGCGCACTTTGAGCACCAGCCCGTCGAGTCGTCCCGACTCGGCGAACTGCTTCTGGGCCTCGGCGCTTTGAATGCGCACTATCTCGTGTTCGAGCATGCGGCTCGAGCCGTCTTCGTGAACCCACACGACGGCATAGTCCAGCACGCGCGCGGCGTTGCCTGCCAAATGCTCGGCGCGAGCCTCGTACTCTCGGATCACCTGAAGCCCGTCGACGCGATACGGTTCGAGCTCGCTCATCGATTCGACCAGATCGAGCGCGTCCTCGAAGGGTTCGGTCGGCGCGCCGTTTTCGACGGCATCGACCAGTGCTTGCGTGAGCGCGTTCGGGTTGCCCTTGGCGAAACGCGAGTCCGCGAGGGCGAGGCGCGCGGCGGCGTCCGTGGGGTCCTGCTTGATCGCGGAAAGCAGCTTGTTCTCCGTTTCGCCTTTGTTCCCCGCGCGCACCATGACGTCGTACACGCGCTCCTTGATGTCCTTGCGCTCCGGCCTGCGACGGCCGAGGCGCTCGAGCTCCGCGCGGGCCGAGGCGTAGTCCTGACGCGCGAGCGCTCGCGTCAGCACGATCTCGCTGTCGGGGTCGAGCTCGACGATGCGCTCGACGAGCTTTTCGGCGCGCTCGTGGTCGCCGCGTTGCTCGAACAGCGCGACCGCCGCGTAGAGCGCCTCCGGGTGGTTTTCGAAGCGCTGGACCACGGCGCTCACCGTGCGGCCGTACTCGGCGGTCCAACCGAGGCGGCCGTACAGCTGCGCCAGCGCGAGGTGGACCTGCGGTACGTGCTCGAAGCGCTCGACCAGCGCCGCCACGGGTCGCACCGCGGCCGCGGTGCCGCTGCGTTCCGCTTCCCACAGTGCGAGCTCGAGCGCCGCTTCCCAGAGCTCCGGGTCTTTGACGATGGCTCGCTCGTACAGGAGTCGGGTCAGATCTTTGGTCTGGCTCTCGTCGAAGAGCGGATCGGCGCGGGCGAAGTCGGCGGCGAGCGCGAGCGCCGGGCCGGTGGCTTTCTCGGTGTCTTTGATCAAGGGCTCGATGAGCACCGAAGCGACGTCACCCTCGCCTTCGGCGTAGGCGAGCGACGCGGCCAAGAATCGCTCCAGATCTCCGCTCGGCGCCGCGGCCCGCCCAGCCCGAACCCAGCGCGTCAGCAGGTTCGGGTTCTGAGCGAGGCGCGGCGCAAGCAGCGTGTAGCCGGGTGCAGCGTCGGTGCTGCTCTTCAGGCGGGCCGGGGTTCCCGTGGGGTTGAGCACGCGCACCGCCGTGGACGGGTCGTCGAGCCGCGCCACGATGCGATGGCGGCCGGCGACGAGCTCCACGACGACTCCGAAGTCGAGCCAGCTGCCCCAAACGCGAATATCCCGGCGGTGGACGGGAGCGTCGTCGACCCAGATCGCGTGACCGCCGCCGACCACGACGAGAACGTCGCGATCGCTCGGTACGGTGAGATACGTCTCGGCGTAGAAAACGCCGTCGCCCACCGCTTCGTCCGCGACGATGGAACAGCCGAAGCGATCCGTTTTCAATACGCGCGGTGCTTCGTGCCGATCGGGATCGACGGGCCAGCGGCTCGGCCAGGGACCGGGCGCCTCGGGGGGGAAGCTGCGCACCACATCGACGCTCGCGCCGTGACCGAAGGGCCCCGCCAAACGCACCTCGCGCAAGCAGCCGAAGCGCCGCGCCGTTTCGTCGGCGGAATCGGTCGCGGCCCGATCGTACGCTTCGTCGGACCACCAATCGACCAGATCGGCACGCGCTCTCCAGCCGAGTGCTCTCGGCTCCGCGAGTGCAGTCTTGACGAACGGAGCCCAGCGTTCGTAGAGGCGATCGCCGTCGAAGCGGTACGCCGTCGCCTGGTTGATCGAAAACCAAGCGATCAACGGTGCGATCGGTTGCGGCGAAACTCGGGCCTCGCGCGCGGCGTGAAGGTAATGGTCGGACGTCGTGGTGAGCCGACCGTGCACCGCGTCGTCGAGGCCGCGCGCCAGGTGCGCGAGCATGCCGCCGCGGCCGATGCGGTCGAGCCTGGCGCGCGCCGCCTTTGCTCTGTCCGCTCGCCCGCCCGGGCTCAGGAGCTCAGCGAGCAGCAGACGCCCCACGACTTCCGCGTCGTTCGAACGCGCGCCCGCATCGCGCAGCGACTCGAGCTCGCTCGGCGGCCGTTTCTGCGCGCCGGCGCAGCCCGCGCAGCAGAGCGCGAGGAGCAGCAACGCGACGACGCCGGTTACCCCGCCCGTGCGGTTCATTTCTCGATCACCACTTGCTGGCTCATCGCGGCGTCGGCCTGGGAACAGAACTCGCGGAACGCTTCGTAGTCTTCGGGCTCGACTCGCGACACCGAAAGCGCGAGCCGGCTCTTGACGGTCACTTTACCGGGTGCCTGCTCGACGGCGATCTCGTAGCTGCCGAAAGGCGAGCGACGTTTGACGGGATCGGGCAAGGTGGCCGCCTTCATCCCGTTCGGCAGCCGCAAAGTGACGTTTTCTTCCCGGCTCGAAAGCGAAAGGATGCGAAGGTCGTGGCGCCGGCCCGAAAGCGAGGCGAACTGCGGCGTGAGCCGCAGCCCCACGGTCGCGTCGAGCGTGAGCCGCTTGCCGTCGACGCGCGCGTAGCGAGGAGCACGGCCGTGGAGCACGAGCTCGACCGGCACCGAGAAATCTTCAAGCTTGGACGTTTGCACGCCCTGCGCCGCGGGCGCGAGAGCGAAGCCGGGAAGCTCGCTGCCCAGGTCTTGCAAGAGCCGCTCCCGGCGCGTGCCTTCGGCGTGGTAGCGCTTTCGCCACTCGGGCGCGTCGACGCCGCGGACCGTGTACTCGAGCCCGACGTTGGCGGAGCCGTCCGGCGAGAGGTCGGCGACGACGTCGCGCGTGATCACGTTTTCGTCCGGGTTGGTGCCCGGCAGCGTGACCAGCTTGGTGCCGTTCGCGGTGACGCGCAGAGCCATGCTCTGTCGATCCATGCGCGGAAGCTCCTTGATGCCGGTGTATTCCGCCGTGCCGTCGAGGTAGAGGTCGAGCTCGGGCACGTACGCGATGGCGTGATCGAAGGGAGCCAGGCTCGGGAGCTTGGACGGAAAGCCGCCGCGCATCTGGGTGCGGACGATGACGAGCTCGGCGTCGACGCCGAGCTCCTCGAGCAGCGTGATGATCACCGTCGCCTTGTCTTTGCAGTCTCCCCAGCCGCGTGCCACCGTCTGAACGCAGCGCCGCGGCTTGTAGCCGTAGATGCCGAATTCGAGCGCGACGTAGCGCGTATTGTCGATCACCCAGTCGTAGACGCGACGGACCTTCTCCAGCGTGCTTTCGGCCCCGTCCGCGATCTTCCTCGCGAGCTTGCGCGTCTCGTCGTCCAGATCGAATTGCTCGTGGACCAGGCCCCAGTACCAGCGGCCGAGGTCGTCCCAGCTCTTGTAGGTGGACACGTGAACGAAGCCGAGAACTTCAGGCAGCGGAGGCATGCCGGGCTCGGGGTTCACCGCGGCGACGCTCGGCGCGAAGAACCGGTAGATGCGCTGATCGCCGCGTTGCTCGACCGAGCGCTCGAGGCCGGGCACGTGCTCGTCGACGAAGAGCCGCCGCTGTTTCGGCGTCAGAAGGACGTATTCCGCGTTCAGCACCGGCTCGAGACTCTGCAGGTAGACGACGTCGCCGAAGTAGTCCGCGAACTCGTTGCGCGGCGTGATGTCGTCGATGCGGTAGCGTAGCTCGACCACGTCTCCCGCTTCGAGACGCGGAAACTGCACGTAGAAGTTGCGAGCCGACGTGTACATCGAAATGGAGGGGTCGTCGGCCGCGGCCTCGCCGGACTCGATGGCTTGGTCGATGCGCCCGTCGGCCCTGTACACCTTCGCGCCGCGCAGCTGCACCTGCTGGCGATCGGCCTGATAGCTGAACACGTGCTGGCGCGAGATCGCTGCTCCCGAATCCGTGAGCGGCTGGAACACGATCTGGCGAAACGTGTTCGAAAGGCCGTTTTCGAACACCGTGCTGACCGTCAGATCCCTGAGCACGCGGCGGTTTTCGCCCTTCGCCGGCGCGTGGCGCAGCGGCAAGAAACGCTCGGAGGACCAGGCGTAGGCTTCGTCCGGGCGCGCGCGGGCCGGCGCGATGTGCTCGACGTACTCGCGCACGTCGCGCTCCTGCGGTCGCAACCGGAGTATCTGCTGCAACAGGGCGAGCTGGCGATCGCGATGGCCGAGCTCCCCATGGAGGTCCGACAGGGCGTGCAGAGTGCCGACGTCCTCGGGGCAGAGCTCGAGCGCGGCGTCGTACGCCGCGAGCGCACGATCGTTTTGGCCGAAGGCGCGATACGTTTTGGCCGCGACGCCGAGCGCCCAGAGCTTGTCGGACGCGACGCCGAGCAAGCGGTCGACCCAGCGCTCCGCGCTCGCGCGGTTGTGCCGCGCAATGGCGAGGTCCGTGTGGCGCAAAATGAGACCGGGGTCGTCGAAGCGCAGCGCCGAGTAGCGGCTCTCGGCCGCGGTCGCTTCGCTGGCGCGCCCGAGCGCGCGCAGCTGCGGAGCGTGCAGATTCAAGAGGTGCACGGAGTGGGGGTTTCGATCGATGCCCCGCTCGAGGACGCCGAGCGCCGTTCGCGCGAGCCCTGCGCGGTTGTAGAGCTCGACTTGGCCTTCGATGGCCACGATGTCGTTCGGATCGAGCTCGAGCGCGGCTTCGAAGAGCCGCGAGGCCTCCCGCCAGCTCGGGCCGCGCCGCACGTGCAGGGCGCGCGCCACGAGCACGCGCCGTCGTTCTCGCGGTGACTTCGCGAGCTTCTCCGCGCGGCCGAGCCACTCGGCCGCTCCGTTGCGATCCTCGGCGAGGCTTGCGGCGAGCAACAGCCGCTCGACGTTCGGATCACGTTCCGCGGCGCGTCCTGCGAGGTCGCGCGCACGGTGTTCCACGGGGTCGTCGCTGCCGGTGACCAGAAGGTATTCGGCGTAGTACGCCATGAGCTCCGGCGACGCTTTGGCAGCTTGGCTCTGGCGCTCGAAGGCTTGCAGCGGTCCTTCGACCGCAGGAGCTACCTTGCTTTCGTA
>DASWGX010000103.1:0-10545 GCA_036393455.1 Polyangiaceae bacterium | reverse complement strand
TCAGCGTCGGCGGCGCGCTGCCCCGCGTGACGGCTGGCATTCGGGAGCGTCGCTCCCTATGGCTTCGCCTGACCGACTCGAACGGTGTCGCCGGATGGGGCGAAGCGGCGCCCCTGCCCGGCTATTCCCCTGACACTCTCGACGAGTGTCGCCGAGCGCTCGACGGTCTGGCCTGGGAAGACTTCGCGGACACTCGAGCGACGTCGCACGTCGCCGCGACGCTCGGCGCGCTCGAGGGCGCACTCGACGCGCGGCTTCCCGCCGCGCGCTGCGCCGCGGAGACGGCGCTGCTCGATCTCTGGTCGCGCCGTCTCGGAGTCCCGGCGCGCCGTTTGCTCGGCGCCTCCGGCGCGGTTCGATCGCTGTCGCTGTGTCCCGTGCTCGCGGCCGAGGGCGCTCTCGGCGCGCGAGCCCGCGAGCTCGTCAACGGCGGGGCCTCGTGTCTGAAGATCAAGCTCGGGCGGGGCGATTTCGACCGCGAGCTCGAGCTACTCGAGGAGTTGCCCCGCGTCTCGTTACGCTTCGATTTCAATCGCGCATGTCCTCGCGAAACCGCGCGAGACATGCTCGATCGGTTGGCGCGCTACGAGCCCGAGTTCGTCGAGGAGCCGGTCGCACCGAAGGACTGGGAAGCGCTCGCGGGGTCGCGCGTCCCCTTGGCGCTCGACGAGACGTTGCAGGAACTCGAGCTCGAGGAGGCTCTCTCGCGCGCGCCACGGCTGCCCTGGCGCGCCGCGATCCTCAAGCCGATGACGCTCGGCGGGTTGACGCGCTGCCGCGCACTTTCCGAACGCGCTCGCGCCGCGGGCCTTGCCGTCGTGGTATCGCACCTGTTCGAGGGTCCGGTGGCGCTGAACGCCTACGCCGAGCTGGCGCTTTCGCTCGAGGAGTCGCCGTTTTCGGCCGGGCTCATGCCTCACGCCGCGCTCGCGGCCTTTCCGCCGGCCCCGCTTCCCGGCTTCGAACGCGCCTCGCTGGTCGAGGCGGCGCGCTCGCGGCCAGGCCTGCAATTGCCGGAGGCCTTCGGGCCATGAAGCTTTCGCTCCGGAGTGCGGCCGAAGAGTGTCCGCAAAAGCTCGCGGTGATCGACGGCGAACGCCACGTCGACTTCTCCGAGCTCAGCGCGCGCATGGAGCACCGCTTCGAGAGGAACGCGAGACCGCCGGCGAATGGCCGTGAAGACCCCACACCGATCGAGGGGCACTCCACGCTCGAGACGCTCGAGGTGCTCTACGCTCGGATCGAGACCCGTGGCACCGTGCTCATGCTGCATCCGCGGGCGTCGGCTTCGGAGCACGCCGCCCTGCTCGCGCTGGTGCGCGCTCATTGGAGCGCCTCTCGTTTCGCGGCCGCGAGCTTCCCGGAGACTTGCCTCGCGCTGTTGACGACGTCGGGCAGCCTTCGTCAGGCGAAGCTCGTCGCGCTGAGCTACCGTGCATTCATGGAATCGGCCGCGGCGGTCACGCGCGCTCTGTCGGTTCGAGCAAGCGACCGATGGCTGCTGTCGCTTTCTCCAGCGCATATCGGCGGTCTGTCCATCGTGACGCGCTGTCTCTGGGCGCGCGCTGCCGTCGTGCTGCCGACGGGCAGCGGCGCGGACGACTTGCTCGCGTCCCTGCACGAGGCACGCGTAACGCTAGCGTCGCTCGTCCCGACGCAGCTCGAGCGCCTGCTGCAAACCGCCGCGCGCCCGCCGGAGAGCCTGCGCGCGGTGCTGCTCGGCGGCGCGCCGGCTCGGCCCACCGTGCTGGCTCGTGCACGCGAGCTCGGCTGGCCCGTGCGCGCGACGTACGGCCTGACCGAAGCTTGCTCCATGGTAACGCTCGGGCCCTCCGACGCCGAGAGCCGGGAGGAAGGCGACGCCGGCCGACCGTTGCCCGGCATCGAGCTCCGCATCGTCGACGGCACGATCCGCGTTCGTGGTCCGACGTTGATGAGCGGCTACCTTCCGCCGTACCCCGAATCGCTCGGCGAAGACGGCTGGTTTTCCACCCGCGACCTCGGAAGCTTCGACGAAGACGGGCGGCTCCGGGTGCACGGCCGCGCCGACGACGCCATCCTTACCGGCGGAGAAAAGGTGCAGCCGATCGAGGTGGAAGCGGTGTTGCTCGAAGCGCCCGGCGTCGTCCAGGCCTGCGTCTTCGGCGTCGAGGACCCGGAGTGGGGTGAACGCGTCGCCGCCGCCTTGGTGACAACGACCGAGCTCGACTGGGAAGAGCTCGACGGCCTTTTGGAACGCCGACTCGCCCGCTTCAAACACCCTCGCCTCGTCGCTATCGCCGACTCGCTCGCACAGACCGCATCAGGCAAGATCGATCGAGGTCGTATCACCCGGGACCAAGCTCCACGCCTCGAGCCCTGGCCCCGCGCACCGGCGGGCCGTTCAAGGCGTTGACGGCGCACCGGCACCGAGCCCGCTCAACGCATCGGCGAGCGCGCGGGGCACCGGACAGCGTTCGAAGCTCGGTAGGATCACGAAACTGTGCACCGTCTGGCCCACGGCAGCCACCTCCTTCGTTCCGAGGTTCTCGACCCGGTAACCAACCGTGATCTGTGTCGGCTCGACGTGCGCGCGCACCAGCGCCACCTCGATGGAGTCGCCGAAGCGGAGCGGCCGAAAGTAGTCTGCCTCGGCATGACGGAGCGGCGCGGCCCAGCGCCGTTCCGCCAGCACGACAGGCAAGGGCTCACCGTGCCGGGCCAGGAACTCAACGTAGGCGTCGTGAAAATACTCGAGAACGCGCGGGTAGAAGACGATGCCCGCGGCGTCGACGTCCTGGAACCGCACGGAACGCGTGCTGCCGAAGGCGGCGTTTCCGCGGAAATCGAGCTCCTGTCTGCTGAAACGGTGCATGCTTCGCGTGTCCGGGAGCGTCTCCAAAAAGGGGCTGAAAGCGATGGAGCCCAGCGCCGTCGAACTCGGCCTCATCGCCGGAAGCTGGCAGCAGCGAGTACTCGAGCGCAGAAGATAAGGGAACTTAACTCTAGACCTCGGGGCGGGGAGTAGTGCTACGCTGCTTCCACTCCTGCTGTTCTCCCGGAAACTTCGGCAGGACTATTTTCTTTGAGGTTTTGAGCGTGAAAATCCCTAGTCTTGACCAGCGCCGCATCGGGCTCCTGGCCGGCGCAATGGCGTTCTCGATGGCAGCGTGTTCGGGGGAATCAACGGATGGCCAGCCTAGTGGTGCAATGGCTGGCACGGGGGGAACGACCGGAGCCGGCGGAGCCGGCGGAACCGGCGGCGGAGCCTGCGACCCCGTCGCTGCCATGGCGAAAGGCTGCGGAACCATCGCCTGCCACGGCGGCGTCGCGCCTCCGTTGCTCGAGTTGATCGCGCCGGGTGTCGAGGCACGGCTCATCAACGTGCCGGCAACGTACGAGGCGGCGGAAGGCCTGTGTCCGCCAACAGCGGAGCTGCTCATCGACACTGCGGACCCCATGGCCAGTCTGCTGGTCAAGAAACTCGACGGTACTCAGACGTGCGGCGATCCGATGCCTCAGCTAATGATCATGGGGTTCACCGACGCAGACAAAGCGTGCATCCGTTCGTGGGCGCTCGAGCTCGCGATGAACGGCAGCGGCGCCGGAGGCACCACGGGTGCTGGCGGAATGCCCGGTGCCGGCGGCAGCGGCGGCGTGGGCGGCAGTGGCGGCTCGGGTGGCAGCGGTGGCACGGGCGGCAGCGGCGGCGGCACGGGCGGCAGCAGCGGCGGCACGGCCGGTAGCGGCGGCGGCACGTCCGGTAACGGCGGCACCGGTGGCACGTCCGGAAGCGGCCTCAGCAGCGGGGCCGGCGGCTCGACGGGCGGCAGCGGCGGCGGCAACTAAGAGGACGTCGCAACGCGTGAAGGATGCTGGCAGACTGGTAACCCTTGCCGTGGCACCGATTCCCTTCTCTCTCTGGATGAAGCTCCGCGTCGCGCTGGTCGCGACGGCCCTCTCCGCTTGCGGGGGAAAACTCGAGAATCCGGAAGACTTTCCTTCGGTCTACCAACCCGGCACCGGCATCGGTGGTGCGTCCAGCGTGACCGGCACAGGAGGCTCCACGACCGCGGGCGGAGCCGGCACGGGTGGTGGTCCGGGCTGCGACGTGCCGGCCACCCTGGAGCGCCGCTGCGGGACGTTCATCTGCCACGGCGGCGTCGCCGCGCCCCAGCTCGAGCTGGTCGCATCGGGCGTCGAGCAGCGGCTCATCGATCAGCCCGCCAGCTATGCGGGCGTCGTCGCAGCCGATGCCCCGAGCTGCCCCACGCCGCCAGAGCTGCTCATCAGCACGGCCGACCCGATGGCAAGCTTGATGATCAAGAAGCTCGACGGTACGCAGGCGTGCGGCTCGGTGATGCCGCTGTCGGCCTTCCCAGAGTCGAGCGAAGAAGACGACACGTGTATCCGCCAGTGGTCCTTGGGCCTGGCGATGGGTATGACCACCGGGCTCTAGGCGCTCTAGGACAGCAAACCGATGAAGCGACTGCGCCGGCGGCCCAGAAGAATACTCTCGCGCGCCGTGATCGGCCGCGCCGTCCTGCTCGGCGTGGCCGTCGGGCTCGTTGCCGAGGGAGCACGGGCAGCGGACCCAGAAATCATCGTGCTCGACGAGGAGCCGGCGCCCACCGCTCCCAAGAAGAAACCGCAGCCCAAGCCCAAGCCCAAGTCCAAGCCCAAACCGAAGCCAACGTCCGAACCCACCAAGCCGGCGCCCGAGCCCGAAGCGGAGCCGCCCGCGAAGGCGCCCGCCGCGGCGCCGGACGGCGTGATCGTCGTCGGGAAATTTTCGGGTCCGCAGGGCGGCAGCGTCCGACAATGGGTCATCTCGGCGCTCGAAGGCGACGGCTCGATCGAGGTGGTCGGTGACGGCGCCGGAACCGAGCTCGGCCCAGACGCCAAGGACGCGCAGATCGCAAGCGGCGCCAAGCAAGCTCGCGCCAAGGCGGTGATCACCGGCAAAGTAACGCTCCAGAAGAAAGTCGGCTGGGGGCTCAAGCTTCAGGTACGCAACGGCCTCGACGGAACGCTGATCGAAGAAGTGAAGGTCAAGGGCGGCCTGCTTCCGAACTTGCAGCGTAACATCGAAAAGAGCGCGCCCGATTCGCTCTCCGCGCCGCTCGCCAAGGCCGAGGCCCATCCAGTAGAACCGGAGCCGGAAGACGAAACTGAAGCGGCGCCCAGCGCGCCGCTTCGCTTCAGCAGCGACGACAAGCCGGAGGACGGAGCGCCCGTAGACAAGCCGTCGCCGCTTTATGCTCGTCTCGGCGTGCGCGTTTATCGCCGTGACTTCTCGTA
Source organism: Polyangiaceae bacterium (assembly GCA_036393455.1). Classification (GTDB taxonomy): domain Bacteria; phylum Myxococcota_A; class Polyangia; order Polyangiales; family Polyangiaceae; genus DASWGX01. The sequence goes on along the minus strand of DASWGX010000103.1, from coordinate 5,265 downwards.
CCTCGACACCCTGCAAGATCAATATCCGAACGGCGGCTATCCACCGCTGCTCACCTACAAGTCGAGTCCGGTCGCGCCGTCCCTTTCGTTGCTGGTGGACGTCTTCCCGCTGGCGTTTCTGACCGGTGGCATGGTCGCGAACGTGGGGCTGTCCCTGGGCTTCGAAACGGGCTTCGCAACGGCAGCGACGGACTCGACCGGGCAGACCCTGGACATTTCCGCGACGACTCTGTTCGTCGGGCCTCGCTATCGGGCATTTTTCGGCGAGGCCGATGCGAAGACCGGCGACCGGAGCGACGTCAGCCCGTTCGTCGCCGTGGGCTCGCATGACTTCAGCATCGGCGACAATCTAGAATTGCCGAACCGCACGCCCATCGATCTGCCGCCCAACGTCGACTACGAGTTTTTCGACATGGGCATCGACTCTCGCTTGCTGCTCGGCGGGCTGTGGTTGGGGCCCTTCGCGAAGTTTCGCTGGGTCTCGAGCGTGGGCGACATCGGCGGACCCATGGCATTTCCCAACGCAGCCGCATGGGCCTTCGCCGCCGGCATCAACGGAGGCATCCCGGTCTTCGACGTCTTCGAGATCGCGGTCGGCCTCGAATACTTGCAGTACGCGTTCGATTTCAATCCCGTCGGTGCCGAGCGAAACCCGATCGTGGCGGGCGGCGCGATCGACCGCTACATTTCCGGCTGGCTAGGCGTCGGTGCCCGGTTGCCCGGAACGGTCGCCAAGCCCGCTCCGTAACCCGACAGCAGTTCATGCCCGCGGTACACCGAATCGTGTTCGCTCGAGCCGTTGCAGTCGCCATCGTCGCGTCGCTCGCCGCTGGTTGCCGCTCCACGTCTTCCGTCGAAGCCGGCGAGCTGTCCGCCGAAAGCGCCGAAGGTCTTTCCGCGGGCACCGAAACGGCCTCGAAGGAACCCGCCACCGAAGCGCAACGCTTCGGTGGGCGCTTCGGTGGAGCCGAGCCGGCGGCATTTACGGAGGTGTTGTCGGACCCGGATCGCTTCGCCGGGCGCCGCGTCGTGGTCGAAGGCCACGTGCGACGGGCGTGCTCGCGACGGGGTTGCTGGATGGAGCTCGCACAGAGCCCAAATAGCGACAGCCCGGCGTGTCGCGTTACTTTCAAGGACTACGGGTTTTTCGTTCCAACGGACTCGGCCGGAGCCCACGCGAAAGTGCAAGGCAGTGTTCGGCTGAGAACGGTATCCGCCGCGCGAGTGCAGCACCTCTCCGAGGAAGGCGCCAAGTTCAGGGATGTTCAGCCCGACGGCAGCGCCAAGGAGCTCGAACTCGTGGCCACGGCAGTCGAGCTCCGGCGCCACCTCTAGCGCGCCTCCAGCCCGACACGCCACGCGAGGGGCGATGGCCGTGGGGGCAGAACGGGGTAGTTTCGTCGGAAACGCGCCCCTCGATTGTCGAGGTTTTCGCGACTCGGAGCCGATTGTGCTACCCGCTCTCGGCATGTTTGCGCGGCGTCTCCGACTGCTTCTCGTCGGCGCGCTCCTCGGGCTCGCAGTCGCCGCTCCAGTTCGGGCGGGCGGAGAGCGCAGCCACGTCGTCGAGCGCGGACAGACCCTGAGCGGCATCGCCCTGCGCTACCGAACGACGGTCGCCGCCCTCTGCCGAGCGAACCACATCGGCCGGAACGCCGTGATTCGACCCGGCCAAACGCTGGTGATTCCGGGCACGGCTCGCTCCGAACGAAGCGCGGCGAGCAAGGCGCCGGCCCGGGAGGAAAGCGACGGCGACGCGCTCCAGGTGATGGACGTGCCCGGCGCCGGGCGAGCCTACTACTACTTCCCGACCGGGCCCGGGCGCCTGTCGCTCCGCCCGATCCTGATGTATCTGCACGGGCGCGGCGGACAGCCCGAGCACGATTGTCGCCGCTGGGCGGCCGTGGCGCGACGGCTCGGCTGGCTCGTCTGCCCGAGCGGTCCGGGCGCGAACGGGGCCGGCCAAGGCTGGAACAACGACTGGCGCATCGCCCGACGCGTTGCAACGACGACCGTACGCGCGTTACGCGGGCGCTACGGCCGCCGCGTGCAGCTCTACGGCAACACCATCATGGGTTTCAGCGAAGGCGCCTATGTCGCCATGAACGTGGGCGTACGCGAGCCGCGCGTATTCAACCGTTGGTTGATCATGGGCGCGCACAGCGACTACTGGGGCGCCCCGGGCAAGACCGCGCTCGAGAGCGCCCGCAATCGGCTGCGTCGCGTCTACCTCATCACGGGCGAACGCGACGGCGTCATCGACGGCACGCGGAAGGTGCGCGAATGGCTGCGCAGCGCGGGCGTTCCGACTTTCATCACCACGCCAAACGATCTCGGGCACCAAGTCGCCCTCGAAAGCAAGGCGTCGCTTTATCGTATGGCACTCGTTTGGCTCGAGCGCGGCTCGACTCCGAAAGAACCTGCCGCAGGAGCGCGCACGCAAGCGTCGCGCTGAAGCCCGAGTAGCTCACGATTTTCGGCGTCGGCTTACTGCTCGCTTCCAGTGCAACGCCCTTCGCGGCACACCGGTTCCCCGGCCGCCACGCACCCGTAGTCGCACCTGCGACCACCGCTTTCGTACTCGTCGATGAGCTCTCGGGCCTTCTGCTCGACGGCGCTCACCTGACTCTGCTCGACGAATACGAAGCAGCCCAGCGGGCACCCCGGACTCACGACGGCGCAGTTCGAGTCCTCCGCACAGGCCTGTCGAGTCGCCACGAAATCCTCGAACTCTCGCTGCACCTCCTCTTCACTGGGGGCGCAGCCAGGTCCGAACACGACGACGAAAGCGAGCCAGTGACCTCGGTACATTGCGGGGGCCTTGCCTTTCTCTATCCGAGTTCGGTTTGCAGCTCGAGCGCTCGCTCGTGCGAAGGATCTTCAGCGAGCGCCTTGGCTACGAGGATCTTCGCCTTGCGCTGGTCGCCGTGTTTCTTGGCCAACAGGGCAAGGCCGTATTGAGCGTCCGCCCGGAGCTCCGGCGTCACGCTGTCCGGGGCGTCGGCGATGGACTTCATCAGCGTGACCGAACGGAATGCGCGCTGGGCGGTGACGTCTTCGTCGATGTCGACGGCCAGCTTGCCGAGCCGCATCGCGAGCTTGGCATTTTTTAGATCGAGATCGTGCGCCTTGAGCAGTGCGTCGAGGGCGTCCGTCAAGAAGCCCTCGAGCAGCTGGATCCGGGCGATCTCTTCGTAGACGCCGGCGAGTCTTCGCGAACGTTTCCCGCGCGCCGCGGCGGCGATTTCGCTGAGCAGGTCGAGAGCTCGGTCGTTGCGGCCGGTCATCGAGAGGCCGCGAGCCAAGAGCACGCTGCCTTCGACGTGATGCGGGTCGATCTGACGCGCTTCCTCCAGAATGCGGATGCCTTCTTCGGTGCTGCCTTCCGGAGAGAGCAAGAGCTCGCCAACCCGAACCAGAAGCGGGTGCCGAGCCAGTGGATCGCCGAGCCGTCCGATTTCCTCGAGCAAGAGCTGGGACAGCTCCCAATTGGCACCCGTAGTCTCGTAGAGCCAGCGCAGCCAGTCGCTCACGGTGGCGTCCTCCGGCGTGGCCTGGTGCGCGCGCTCGAGGGCGGACCGCGCTTTTTCTGGGGTGCCCGCGCGCTCGCACGCCTGGCTCAAATACGGAACGACCTCGAGCAGCATCGAGCCGTCCAACACCTCGGCGAGGCGCGCATAACATTCGGCCGCAGCGACCCAATCTCCGGCCTGGGCTTGCAGTTCCGCGAGCCGCCTGAGCGCGCGCTCGTCCGCGTCGGCGCGGTCCACCCAACGCGCCAGCGTTTTTCTGGCGCGCGCCGCGTCACCGAGAGCGATGAGCACCTGCACCAATCGCTCGGCGAGCTCGGCCGCGTCGGGGCGTTCGTCTTGCTCCTGCTCGAGCGCACGCACGAGCGCCTCGCCTTCGCTCGGGTCCAGAATGAAGGCGCGCTCGAGCAACGCGAGCGCCTCGCTGCGCCGCTCGAGATCCAGCAGCAGAGCACCGCGCCGCCGTAGCAGCCCCGCGTCGTCGGGGCGTGTCTCGAGCAGTCGCTCGACGCCGCCGAGCGCGCCCTCGCGATCTCCGGCGCGATGAGCGGCCTCGACCCAGCGTTCGATCAGAGCTGCATCGGACGGGTCTTTTTCGACGGCGCGCGCCAGCACCGCCGCCGCGCGCCCGAAATCTTCCGCTTCGAGGAGCCGCTCGAGTAGCTCGTCTCGCAGCCCCGGATCGGCCTCCTTCGCGAAGGCGCGCTCGAGAGCGCGATCGGCTCCGCTCGCGTCACCCTGCTCCTGGCGAAGGCGCGCAAGGCGCCGCCCGAGCTCGACCGCGGCGGGCCCCGACTCGAGATCGATCAGATTTTCCAGGACCTCGGCGACGAGAAAGGGATCTTCCCCGCGCTCTGCCAACTGCAAGAGGGCACGCAGAACGGGCACGTTTTCCGCGTCCCAGTCGAGCGCGCTGCGGTAGACGTCGATCGCGTCGCTCGCCGCGCCTTGCCGGGCGAAGAGCTCACCGAGCTCCAGCGTCAGCTCTATGATCGCAGCGACGTTCTGCCGATCTTTCGCGTCGTCGAGCTCGCGGCGGAGCAAGTCCGAGAGTTTTTCTTCTTTGCCCAAACGCCGCAGCAATTCGGCGAGGCGCGTCGCGACTTCGGTTTGGGTGGGGTCGTCACGGAGCAGGTCCTCCAGGATGACGACCGCGGCTCCTTCGCCGTCCGGCAAGCGCAACGTGAGCTCGGCTTGCTCGCGGCGGAGCCGGCAGCGGACTTCGAGAGAGTCGACGAACACGATCGTCTGCTCCAGCATCGACAAAAGCGCCGCCTCGTTTCGGCTTTCGCGATGGATGTCGAGCAGCGGCTCCCAGACCGCCGCGTCCGCCGGCTCCTGCTCGCGCAGCGTTTCGAGCAAGCGCAGAGAGCGCTCGATGTCTCCCGTAGATCGAGCCGAGTGCGCAAGCTCGAGGAGCGCCTCGCGGCGCGCGTCGCTGTCGAGGGCCTCGGCCGCGAGCTCTCGAAGCGTCAGCGCGCGCTCGATCTCGCCGCTTGCTTCGAGCAGGGTCGAGAGCTCGGACTGCGCCCAGGCGAGCTCGGCGGGCGCGAGCGCACCCTGGTGCGAGAGCATGCGCTCGAGCAGTGCCCGGCTGAGCGCAGCGTCGTCGAGCTGGCGCGCGAGCGTCACGCCTTCGCGCACCGCAGCAACGACGCGGTCGGGCAAGCGCGCAACCTCGAGTAGGGCCTGAGCGAGGACACGCGGATCGCCGCTCATGCGACTCAAGTGCTCG
>DASWGX010000102.1:0-3973 GCA_036393455.1 Polyangiaceae bacterium | reverse complement strand
CGGCCTTGTGAGCGTCGGAGCCTTTGGGGTGCAGCGAGCCGTCGCGCATCCTGAAGCCCTCGCCCTCGAAGGACTTCTTGGCGTTGTCCCACGCTCCGCCGGCGTTGCTCATGAACAGCGCGAGCAGCACGCCGGACACCGTCACTCCCGCGAGCAAGCCGCCGAGCGCTTCCGGTCCTGCAAGGAACCCGACGACCACGGGTGTGACGACCGCGAGCGCGCCGGGCAAGATCATCCGCTTGATGGCGGCGCGTGTCGAGATGTCCACGCAGCGCGCCGTGTCCGGCTTGGCAGTGCCTTCCAGCAGGCCGGGGATCTCGCGGAATTGACGCCGGACCTCCTCGATCATTTCCATCGCGGCTTCGCCCACCGCCGCCATCGCGAGCGAGGAGAACAGGAACGGCAGCATGCCGCCCACGAAGACGCCGCCGATCACGAGCGGCTTGGAAATGTCGATGCCGGTGATGTGAGCCTGTTGCGAGAACGCCGCGAACAGAGCCAGCGCCGTCAGCGCCGCGGAGCCGATGGCGAAGCCCTTTCCGATGGCCGCGGTGGTGTTGCCGACGGCGTCGAGACGGTCGGTCCTTTTCCGGACCTCGGGAGCTTGATGGCTCATCTCGGCGATGCCGCCGGCATTGTCGGCAATCGGCCCGTAGGCGTCGACGGCGAGCTGAATGCCCGTGGTGCTCAGCATGCCGAGGGCGGCAATCGCGACGCCGTAGAGCCCGGCGACCGCGGCGCTTCCGACGACGCCGGCGGCGATACAGATGATGGGCAGCGCGGTCGACTGCATGCCGAGGCCGAGCCCGGCGATGATGTTCGTCGCGTAACCCGTCTTGCTCTGCTCGGCGATTCCGTTGACCGGCGCCTTGCCGAGCGAGCAGTAGTAGCTCGTGATGAGGCCGACGGCGACGCCCGTCGCGAGCCCGATCACGGTGGCAATGCCGACGTTCACCCAGTCGACGTGCTTGCCGCCGAGCGTGGTGCCGCCTTCCGGCCAAAGCCAGCTGGCCAGCAGGAACGTCAGGCCCGCCATCACGGCGGCAGCGCCAAAGGCTCCCGCGTCGAGCGCCGCCTGCGGGTTGCCGCCTTCTCGCGTGCGCACCACGAACGTACCGAGGATCGAACAGACCACGCCCCCAGCGGCGATCAGAAGCGGCAGCACGAGGGGGCCGTTGTCGCCCTGGGCGATCGAGCTTGCGCCCATGCCGAGCACCATGGCGCCGATGATGGCGCCCACGAATGACTCGAACAGATCCGCGCCCATGCCCGCGACGTCGCCGACGTTGTCGCCGACGTTGTCGGCGATCACGGCGGGGTTGCGCGGGTCGTCCTCGGGAAGGCCGCTCTCCACCTTGCCGACGAGATCCGCGCCGACGTCCGCCGCCTTGGTGTAGATGCCGCCGCCGACGCGCGCAAACAGCGCGATGGATGACGCCCCCATCGAGAACCCGGTCATCGTGTTGATCGACGTGATGATGCCATCGGCGCCAGGAAAGACGCTGAGCGTGTAGACCAGGTAGAGGCCGCCCAGGCCCACTAGTGCCAGCCCGACGACGCACATGCCCATCACCGAGCCGCCAGAAAACGCGACGTTCAGCGCGGCGGCAAGGCTTTGTCGCGCGGCGGCAGTGGTACGAACGTTGGCGGACGTCGCGACGCGCATGCCGAACAGTCCTGCGAGTCCCGATGCGCAAGCGCCGACCACGAAGGACACCGCTATGAGCGGGCTATGACCGGGGTGCTCGGTGACGTTGGCGAGCCCGAGCAGGACGGCCACGATCACCACGAACACTGCCAGGACTCGATACTCGCGCGCCAGAAACGCCATGGCGCCTTCGCGGATCAGGGCGGCTATCTCCACCATTTCCTTGGTGCCGGCATCCTGGCGACTCACCCAGGACGCTTTCCAGAACGCGAAGAGCAGTGCGAGGATACCCGCTACCGGGACGAGATAAACCATTGAATCCATTCAGGAAATCCTTTGTAAGCCGGCGGCTGTCGAGTCCGCGCTCCCCCGGGGAAGCGACACCCGGGAAACGCGAACTCACCGGACGCCCGGCCGCGCAGGGCGTTCCAGGGCGGGCCTATAGACCATTGCGCCCGCGAAACCAACCCGAAGACGGGCATTGGTCGATGCAATTGGGGCCATGGCTGTGGTTCGCACGCACCGGGCACGCCCGTCACCGACCGGCAGGCGGGCTAGCCCTGAAGCGCCTTCTCCACGGCTTGTTTCACGCGCGCGGCGTCGGTGATCGGCGCTCCGCAGGCGAAATGGTGACAGATGTAAAGGGCCGGTGCGCCTCCGACCAGCGTCTTGTCTTCGGTGAGAGGCGTCGTTTTTTCTTCTGCGTTCGGGCGTACGACGGCCAAAGCGGCGTGAGGAAGGAAGCACTGCGCGAGCTCCGCAGCGAGCGCTCGAGTGCGCGGGTCTTCCGGGGCGCCGACGAGCACGAGCTCCAGGCTCGGGTCGTCGAGAGCGTCCACCACCTCGAGCAGGGTGGCGAAGGCGAGCGGAACGCGTTCGACGGCCTTGCCGTAAGCGGTGACGAAGCTCTGCGCCGCGTCGCGAAACTCCGAACGCCCGAGGTGGACTGACAGCCGCAGCAGGGCGCGCGCGGCGACCGCACCGGGGTTCGGCAACGCGCCGTCGTGACCTTCCCGGGTCCGGGCAATCAAACTTTCGTGATCGTGCGCGGTGGTGAAGAACGTACCGGACTCGGCATCGCGGAAACGAGTGAGCAAAGCTTCGGCGAAAGCCACCGCGGCGTCGAAATAGCGCGCCTGCCCGCTCGCTTCGTAGAGCGTCAAGAGGCCGTCCGAGAGGTAAGCGTAGTCCTCCAGATAGGCCGGCAAATGGGCGCGCTTGCCGCGCGCGCTGCGCAACAGCGCTCCTTCGCCGGTTCTCAAACGGTTCAAGAGATCGTCCGCGGCGCTTTCCGCGGATCGCAGATAGCCCGGCTCGCCGAGGACGCGAAAGCCGTTTGCCATCGCGCGGAGCATCAGCCCGTTCCACGCGGTGATGATCTTGTCGTCGAGCAGCGGCGGTACGCGGCGCTGCCGGACGTCGTAGAGACGGCGGCGTGCCTCGGCCAGGGACTCCGCGAGCTCGTCGCGCGCGATGCCGAGCTCGGCCGCGACGCGTTCGAGCGATTTCGGAGTGTGCAGGATGTTCTTCCCCTCCCAGTTTCCCTCCGGCGATACGTCATAGTACGCGGCGAAACGCTCGGCGAGCTCGGCGGGCAGATGTTCGTCGAGCTCGTCGCGCTGGAAGACGAAGAACTTGCCTTCCTCGCCTTCGCTGTCCGCGTCGGTGGCGGAATAGTACCCGCCCTCGGGGCTCTGCATCTCCCGCACGACGTAGTCGAGCGTTTCCTGCGCGACGCGGCGGTATTCGGCGTCCTTGGTCACCTGGTAGGCTTCGAGGTAGACGTCGGCGAGCTGTGCGTTGTCGTACAGCATCTTTTCGAAGTGCGGTACGAGCCAGCGCTCATCGGTCGAATAGCGCGCGAAGCCGCCCCCGAGCTGGTCGTACATACCGCCGTTCTTCATCCCGTCGAGCGTACGCCGCACCATGTCGAGCGGCCGCGTTTCCCCGTTCATTCCGTGGCGGCGCAACAACAAGCGAAGCGAGGACGATGGAGGGAACTTGGGAGCGCCCCCGAAGCCGCCCCACTTCGCGTCGAAGGAGCCCGATAGCGCTGCGATGGCCGCGTCGATCGCTTCGGACGGCACGGGAGCCGCGGCAGCCGCCGTGGCGCTCACCTGCACGTGGCGTGTCAGCTCTCCCGCTTGCTCGACCAAGGCGTCGCGTTGCGTGCGCCAGAGCGTGGCGATGCGGTCGAGCAGGGTGGCGAAACCGGGCCTGCCCCAGCGATCGGTCGGCGGGAAGTAGGTGCCGGCGAAGAAGGGCTCTTGCTTCGGCGTCAAAAAGACGCTCATCGGCCAGCCCCCGCTGCCGCTCATGGCGATC
>DASWGX010000101.1:0-6711 GCA_036393455.1 Polyangiaceae bacterium | reverse complement strand
CGCCGGAGCGCACCGGAGCCGGAATTGTTGCTGACCACGACGACGACACACGCCGGGATCTCTCCGCTCGAGCACGCATCCAGCACTGCTTGCAGCGTCGTTCCTTCGTGCGACGCGAGCACACCGAGACGGAGCAGACTCTGCTGCATGCCCCGGCCCCTAGCATCGCCGCGGCGGTTCTGACAGCCCGGGCTCGACTCGAGCACCGGCGCCCGAGGACGCGAGCGGCCGCCGCGCGGATTCTTTCGCGCGCTGGCTAGAACGTGTCGGTTTGGGATGGCGTGAGTCCCGTCGCTTCGAGATGGTAGCTGAAGCCGAGCACGATCGTGGTCGCTTCGTCGCCGCTCACGACGCGTCGCAAGCCGATCTCGGCCGCGAAGGTAGTTTCCACGTAGCCGAGGCCGAAGCTCAACGCGTGGCTGTCCGCCCCGTCGTCGAATCGATAGCCGGCGCGAACGGGAACGTGGTCGGCTACGAGCACTTCGGCGCCGAGCATCCATCGACTGGTCGTCTCGCCCCAGGTCGTGAAGTCGGCCAGGGCGTCTGCTTCGACCGTGAAATCACGGGTGCCGACGCCGATGGCGCCCGCGATGCTGAGCGGCTGGAAGCCGTTATCCGGATCGTTCAAGTTGTTGCCGACCAACGAAATCGCCAGAAGGTCGCCGGGCTTGAGCGTCAAGCCGGCGTCGAATGTCACTCCGCTTACGATACGCTCGTCCCGCAGCCCTCCGGAGGCAGGGCTCGGTCCGAGGGGGCCGAACCCGTCCTGGCTGAGCCAGAGATAGCGGCCGCCGACGCCGGCAAAAAAACTATCCGAGATGGGAAGGGCGAGGGCGAACCTCAGATCGTTGTACTGCCGGTCGACGCCGTCGGGGTCTTGGATATTGTACGTAGCCCCGATGCCTCCCGCGACGCCGGCGCTGCTCACCACCGAATCCACCGCGGCGGCGCCGTAGCTCTGACGCCGCGCCTCGGGCCAGATCTGGGCGAGCGCGCCCACGTGGTACACGCGCGCGACCGCCATGTTCGCGGGGTTCAGGAAAAGCGCGCCCAGTGACGTCGCGTAGGCACGCTGCGCGCCGGCGAGCGCTGCGATTCGCGGCGTTTCGATCTCGCTGTAGTTATAGCCGACCTCCGGGGGCAGCCCGCTCGGCTCCGCGGTCGCGACCCGACCGAAGCAGAACACGGCCCAGGCCGCTAGCGCAGCGAAGCCGCAGGGTGTCACGCTGGACCGTTTCGAAGGCGCTCGCACGCGCATCGTTGCAATGGCTCCGGGGAAGGGGCGGATCAGCCGTTGCTACTGCCGGCATCCCGGTCGGGCCAACAAAGCGCCGGAGAAGCCTCCGACCCCGGCCAAACTTTTTCCCCTGCGACGCTTGACTCGACAAACCCCGGATGTTGCCGCGGCAAACTTCGGCATGCCTCGCGGCGCCACGCGAATGTTGACTCTCTATGCGGAGTTATCGAACGCACGCGAACGTCACGCGAGCGAAACCGGGTCGGCTCGCATGACGTCGAAGAACGATCCCGGGGTTTTGATGCTGCGACGCAGTCTCCCGAAATCTCGAGCTTGAACTTTGCGACGGAGCGGTGGTAGCTGCCGGAGTCGTCCCGCTCGTCCTTACGGATGTCACTTCCAGGCGGACGGCCGGATGAAGCTCGTGCCATCTTTCGCGTCTCGTGATGTGTCCGCACCCGACGGGCTCGGGTCGTGCCCTGCCAGGTAAGCAAGTTGAGCGGCAAGAGGGCCCGGGCCTCCTTTCTTAGAATCGGTGATCCTGGCGACTTTCCACAGGGCTGTGGAAAAGTTGAGGTTTTCTGTTCCCGATGCTTCCAATTTTCGCGAGGTTCTAAGGTGAGTGTCCGGTCCGTCGTTTCGTTGGTTCGAAAGCCTCGTCGCGAGGTTGTGACGAACGAGCCCTGCGTCGGGATCCACGACTTTGAGGCATCGAGGACCGCGATCCAAAAGGCTGCGATCGAAACACGTTCGAAAGGGCCGGTCGACTAAAGGTCGACCCGTTCGTCCGCAACTTTCCTCTCGAAAACGCGATGCTGAGCGCAAACCAAGCCAAGGACGTCTGGAACAGGGCCGTCGAGCAGACGCGTCGCCGGTCACCGGCTTCGTTCGAACAGTGGTTCTCGGGTGTTCAGCTGGAAGCTTTCGACGACGGAAGACTGGCGCTCACGGCGCGTGACGAATTCGTCCGCGACTGGGTCAAGGCACACTTCTTGCCGGACTTGCTGGCTAATTTGCATCAGCTGCTCGGGGTGGAAGGCGCCTCGGAGCTCGAAGTAAGCTGGCAAATTTCCGGCGAGCTGAACCGTCCGATTTGCAACACCGTGACCCGTTCTTCGAGCACGCATCCTCCCCCGCCCAGTGAGCGGCGCACGCGTCCGCCCGATGGCGGACCGAGCGCCCGCGTGGAGCGTCGTAGCGAGCGCCCGCGGTTGCTGTCGAGCGCGCGCGCCCAGCTCATTGCGAGCCTCAACCCGAAGTATACTTTCGCAAACTTCGTCGTGGGTCCGTCGAACGAGCTCGCTCACGCCGCGAGCTTCGCATCCGCGGGGGGTGGCGGCCCTCGCTACAACCCGCTGTTCATCGCGGGCGGCACCGGTCTCGGTAAGACGCACTTGATGCATGCCATCGCGCACAAGGTGCTGGACGAGCGGCCCGAGGCGCGCGTCGTCTACGTCTCCGCGGAACGTTTCACCAACGAGTTCATCGAGGCATTGCAGCACCACGCGATGGACGAGTTCCGCGCGCGGTACCGAACCGACTGCGATCTCCTGCTACTCGACGACATCCAGTTCTTGGCGGGACGCGAGCAAACACAGGAAGAATTCTTCCACACGTTCAACGCCTTGCGAGAGGCGGATAGGCCCATCGTCGTCACCAGCGACAAGTACCCGCACCAGCTCCAGCGTATGCCGGAGCGGCTCGTGTCGCGCTTCACGTCGGGGCTCGTCGCGGACATCCAGGTGCCGCAGCTCGAAACGCGCGTGGCAATCGTGCGCAAGAAGGCCCAGCTCGAAGGCATCCCGCTTTCGGACGAGGTCGCCGTGCTCTTGGCGCAGAGCGTTCGCAGCAACGTACGCGAGCTCGAGGGAGCGTTGATCCGGCTCGCGGCCAAGTCGTCGCTCACCGGGCGCCTGATCGACGTGGAGTTCACCAAGGGCGAGATCGCGATGGTGAGTTCGACGCGCCCCGACGTGATGAGCGTCGAAGACATTCAACGCGCCGTGTGCAGTCACTTCCGCCTCTCCAACGCCGAGCTCTTGAGCAAGGATCGTCACAAGAGCGTCGCCTTCGCGCGGCAAGTAGCGATGTACCTGTGCCGCCAAAGGCTCAAGTGCAGCTTCCCCGAGCTCGGCCGCGCTTTCGGCAATCGCGACCACACGACGGTGATGAGCGCGGTGCGCCGCGTGGAAGCGCTCAGGCAGCGGGACCCCCAGGTGAACGCGCACCTCGAAGCCATCGAGCAAAAGCTCGCGGGCTCGGACGACTGAGCGGGCGTCGCGGGGGAGGTGCCCGCGCGCCCGTCGCGCGACGGGTTCGAAAGCCGGCGGCCCCGGAAGAACTGGCGAACCGAGCGGGAACCCGGCCGATTTCTTGCGTTCGCCCTTGGCCCCCGCCCGCCGAAAACCTGACGGCCCCGCCCGCCGAAAACCTGACAGAAGGCGGGGAGCATTCTATGCTTCCGGGAAGCATGGCAAGCCTGCGCCACATCCATCGCTGCATGACCCACCGGGAACAGGTGGTGCTGCAGGACGGACGCAAGGGGCAGATCGTTCGCGTAGACACGCGCTTTCCGGACAACGAAACGACCGTCTCGGTATGGACGGAAACCCCGGCGGGACCCGGGGTGGCGAAGGTCGCCCTGCGCGACGTCGTTGGAGCGGTCTCCGACAAGAAGACGGCATAGCGGGCTCCGTATCGCGCAAGCTCCCGCCGTCGCGGAGCGTCCGTGCGAGGAGAGAGCCGTCCTGCGCCGCGGTGCCTATGAGCGCGCTAATTCACAACCGAGCGAGCGTTTCCGCGCAGTCCCTCGCGGTGAGCGAGTCGCCTGCTTGTTCGGCGATTTCCTGCGCGAGCATCAGCTCGTTGCGAGCCGGAGTCAGCGAACCGTCGCGAGCGAGCAGCGCACCGAGCAAGTAGCGGCCGCGCGATACGTCGCGTGTCCAGACGCGCGCCTCCGCGAGGGCGAGCCGCTCGCCGAGCTGGCGCTGCGCGGCGCGCGAGCCGCGCAGCGCTTCCAGGTACGCGAGCAGGAGATGATTCGAATTCACCAGCCGTTCCGAGCCCGCCTCGCGCGCCATGGAGAGCGCCGATTTCAACACCGCGTAGGCACGGGCCTCCTCGCCGTGGCGCAGCCAGGCGTCCCCTTCCTGATGCAAGCTCTCGGCTACTTCATGGTTCGAGCCGCTCATGCGCCCGAGCTCCGCGGCCTTCGCTGACTCGATGGCGCAGCATTCCCAGTTCCCCGCGAGTCCTTCGACCAGCGCCGCGATGCGATGCCGTTCGCAACGGAGCGCCAGCTCGACGCCGATGGCCGAGGCTCGCTCGAGCCACCGTCTGGCCTCGTCGTGGCGTCCGGCGCCCGCGGTCGCGCATGCGAGGGCGAGTTCGACGTGACAGCGCTCGCGCTCCTCCGTGGTCCTCTTGTGAAGGCCCTCGAGCAACGACAGCGCGCGCGTGTACTCGCCGAGCGACAGTGCCATCTCCGCCAGCGCGCGTTCGGCGCGCACTTCGAGGTCGGGCCAGTCGCGGGCCTGCCGCGCCGCCGCTGCGAGCAGTCGCCGCGCGCCCGCGGTGTGATGGTTCATTCCCAGAATCTGCGCGAGATCGATGGCCATCTCCGTGCGCAGCCGCAGATCGCCGCCCGGGCCCGTGGCAAGGTGAGCGTTGATCCTCTCGTGAACTCGCGCGAGCCACGGCCCCGTCCGCGCGTGGCGAGCGACGCGCGCGAGCGCCCGCACCCAGTGTGCGAGCTCTTCGTCCGCGCGGGCGTCGAGGTCAGCGAGCACGAGCGCACGCCCGAGATCGGCGAACGCCTGATCGAGGCGACCGGACTCGGCCAGCGCGAGCCCGCTCTTCGCAAACCAGTCCGCGGCCTCATCGGATTCGCCGGCTTCGAGCAAGTGCTCGCCGACCCGATGCGCGTGGCCGCGTGGGGCATGCGGGCCGTTGGCGAGCGCGCGGGCTGCTGCTCGGTGGAGATTTCGCTCTTGCTCCCGGTCGAGGCCGGCGAGCAGCGCGTCGCGAAGCAATCGGCAGTACAGGCGCGGTTGCCGTTCTGCGTCGATCCCGACGAAACCGCGCCGTCCGAGCTCCGCGAGGCGGCCGGCGACGAGAGCGGAATCCGCGCCGAGCATGGCCGTCAAGACCTCGGCGGAGCCGGCACCGCCCAGGACGGCGAGCGCCTTGATGAGATCCTGCGCCGGTTCGTCGAGCTGGCGCGCCGCGTCCGCGAGCACGTCGAGGGGCGAGCGGTTTTCCGGTGGCTTCAGGTTCTCTTCCCAGAGCCGGGCATTCCCGTCCACCACTTCGATCGCGCCTGCCGCCGCGAGCTCTTCCAGAAGCTCCTCCGTGAGTACGGGGTGACCGTTGGCGCGAGCTCGCACCACTTGCACGACGCGTTCCGAAACCTCGACGGCGCCCAGGCGACTGGCAACGAGGCGCGTCACGTCGTCGGTTGCGAGTGGTCCGACTTCGACGACCGCGCTCGTGTTGATTCTATTGCAGCCGCCGGACGTGTTGGAGCGCACGGCGAAAACGAAAGCGCAGCGCGCGTCGCCGAGCGCGTCGCCGAGCGTGGCGAGTAGGGAGGCGCTCGCTTCGTCCATGTCCTGCGCGTCGTCCCAGACCAGAACGTGAAGTTGTTCGCGCGTCAGGCTCGCGAGCATGCTCGAGATTGCAGCGTGAAGCGGAAAAGGGCCCGCGGTGCAGGCATGCTGGTCGGACAGCCCGAGCTGCGCGAGGAGCGTCCGCACCGCCTGTTCTTGGAGCCCGAGTGCGACCAGGCGCGGCTCGACCGCTCTGATTTCGTCCGTGCTCGCGTTCGACCTGAGCCCGGCGAGCGCTCTCAACATCGCCGTCACGGCGGAATGGGGAGCGTCTTTGGAGTAGGGCTCGCAGCGCGCGAGGTAGTACGCGACTCCGACCGAGCGCCTCTTGAGACGGCGTGAGATTTCGACCAGGATGCGCGATTTGCCGATGCCCGGCTCGCCGAGCAGCGCCAGGTAGACGAGCCGGCCGCGCGACGCGTGCGCCAATTGCTGCCCGAAGCGAGACAGCTCTTGCTTACGGCCCACGAAGCGACCTCGCGCGCGCAGCACGTACGAGCGCGCGTCGTCGCCGGCGCTACCCCGGACGCCCGTGGAACGCGGCGGTCCGACCGAGGGCGCAAACACGCTCCGTAGATCCTCCACCGGAGCCGGAAGCTCGCGCAGCCGCGCCATCCAGCGCGATAGGTCGGTGGCCGTCGCCCTCATGCCGGCGGAATACGACTTGAGCAGGAGCTCCTCGTAGAGCTGAGCGGCGTTTTCGAAGCGAGCTTCGGGATCGTCCTGGCTTGCCCGGGCAGCAAGGCCGAAAATCTCCGATTGTGGCGCGTCGGGGCCGTTCGACGCTTCGACGTGGCCGTCCAGTCGTGGTGGCAGCTGGGTCAGGAGCTCGCACAGGAGCACGCCGAGCGAGAAGACGTCGGCGCG
>DASWGX010000100.1:0-5807 GCA_036393455.1 Polyangiaceae bacterium | reverse complement strand
TCCTCGGCGCGCGCGACGCCGTCGTGCCCTTCTTCGAAGCGGTCCGCGCGTCGGCGCTCGCGAGCCTCGATAGCTGGTGCGACGACGATCGGCCGATCGCGATCCGCCTTTATACGGGCGCCGCCGGCAGCGGCAAGACGCGCCTGCTCATCGAACACTGCACGAGGCGCCGCAGGGGCGGCTGGCGCGCGGGTTTCCTCCTCGACGAGCCGACCGCCGTCGAGAGCGTCGCGCAGGCGGCGTCCGGTGCGCGTAATGAGCCGAGCGCCGTCGAGAGCGTCGCGCAGGCGCTCGCGAAAGGCAGGACGCCGGCGCTCGTCGTCATCGACTACGCGGAGAGCCGGCAGAACCTTTCGAGCGCGCTCGAGCAGCTGATCGACGCGGCGTCGGCGACGCTGCGACCGGATACCTGGAGGGAGAGCGGCGCCGGGACCGTGCAGCCGGCGCGCTCGAAGCGCCCCGTCCTGCGCGTCGTGCTGCTCGCGCGGGTTCCGGCGGAGTGGTGGGAGTGGCTCCGGCGGCACCCGAGGGTTGGCCACGTGCTCGACGAGGAAACGCTTCAGATGTCCGGCGTCGCCCTGGAGGGCTCGCTGCGCGCCGACGTCTTCGCGCACGCCGCCCGGCGCTTCGCGGCCGTTCGAAAGCGCGAGCCTCCGCGAAAGGCACGACCGAGCCTCGACGACGCCGTCTTCGAGCGCCCGCTCTACCTCCAGATGGCGGCCCTGGCGCACGTGGACGGCCTCGAGCTCCGCGCAGAGAACCTGCTCGAAGGCATCCTCAGCCACGAACAGCAGTTCTGGCTCAAGTTCGGGCAGGAGCCCGGCCCCGCCGCGACCGACGACGCTCGGGCGCGCCTGTGCGAGCGCGGCGCGCGCCTGATGGCGGCCGTCACCCTGCGCGGCGGCGTCACTCGCGAAGAAGTCTCGGCCCTGGCGGCCGGCATCGACGGCCCCGGGCCCGAGCTCATCGACTTTTTTCACCGCCGCCTCTACCCCGGCGCGAAAACTCCCGGCGGCGGACAGGCCCCCGGCGCGACCGCTCCGCGCAAACTCCACCTGCGCGGCCTCGACCCCGACCTGCTCGGCGAAGCCCTGGTGAGCCAGGTCATCGAGCACGGCGAAACACGCTCCGACTACCTGCACCACGTCCTTGCCGGCGCGCCGAACGAAGCCGTACGCCACGGCATCATCGTCCTCGAACGCATCGCCACGGCAAAACCGGACGCCGCGCTCGACTGGATCGCCGCCGTCCTGTCCGAAGACACCGAGAATCGCGCGCTGATGGCGCTCGACCATGCGCTCGCCCTGTCGAAAAAAACCGCCGCGTCGTTGCTCGGCAGAGCACTGGAACGAGCCATGCGCGCTCACGGCAGCAGCGAGCTGGCGGAGCTCTTTCATGCGCGCCTGCCGTGGGAGACCGTTTCGTTTCGCGAGCTCGCGGCGTGGACCGAAGCAACACGGGCGGTCGTTCCTCAATCGACCGAACAGCGCGCGGCAGCGCTCGAAAACCTGAGCGCCAGATTGAGCGCGCTCGGACAGCGCGAAGAGGCGCTCGGCGCCGCAGAACAAGCCGTGGATCACTACCGTGCGCTCGCCGCCCAACGCCCCGATGCCTTCTTGCCTGGCCTCGCACGCAGCCTGAACAACCTCGGCGCCATGCTGAGCGAGCTCGGACGGCGCGAAGAGGCCCTCGACGCGACCGGGGAGGCGGTCGACCAGTATCGCAAGCTGGCCGCCGAGCGCCCCAATGCCTTCTTGCCCGACCTTGCAATGAGCCTGAACAACCTCGGCAACAGCCTGAGCGAGCTCGGACGGCGCGAAGCGGCCCTCGACGCGACCGAGGAAGCGGTCGAGCAGTATCGCAAGCTCGCCGCCCAACGCCCCGATGCCTTCTTGCCCAACCTCGCGATGAGCCTGAACAACCTCGGCTACAGGCTGAGCGCGCTCGGACAGCCCGAAGCGGCCCTCGACGCGACCGGGAAGGCGGTCGCGCAGTATCGCAAGCTCGCCACCGAACGCCCCGATGCCTTCTTGCCCAACCTCGCAGGCAGCCTGAACAACCTGGGCGCGATGCTGAGCGCGCTCGGACGGCGCGAAGCCGCCCTCGTCGCGACCGAGGAGGCCGTCGGGCAGTATCGCAAGCTGGCCGCCGAGCGCCCCGATGCCTTCTTGCCCGACCTCGCGATGAGCCTGAACAACCTCGGCAACAGGCTGAGCGATCTCGGACGGCGCGAAGCGGCGCTCGACGCACTGCGCGAGGCCGTAGGTCACTACGAATTGCTCGCCAGCCAGTATCCGGATGCATTTGGAGAAACGCTGGAGACGGTTCGGGAGAACCTGGAGCTCGCGCGCCAACGGCACCTCACGGCTCCGGTTCCGAACGTACGCTCGAGCCCTCCGCCGCGCGCGCCGCCCGCGGTGGACACGCGAAAGCTCCTCGAGCGCGCCGGCCAGTTGCTCGACGGCGGAGACGCGCGTCAAGCCCTCGCCCTGCTCGAGCAAGCACCGGAAAAGAGCGTCGAGTTCGACAACGCCCGCGCCGTTTGCCAGCTCCGTCTCGGCAACGCACAGGCCGCCCAGCAGCTGCTCGGCGTTCTCGTGCTGCATGGGCCGATGCGCCACCTGCGCGATGACGTGCCCGCGGAGCTTCAGGCGAACTACGCCGTGGCCACGCTCCTGTTCGAGGGACTCGAGGAGTGCGAACAGGTCCTCGCGCGCGCCGCGCCCTGCGAAGCCAGCGACCGGCTTCGTGCGGATATCGCGGCGTACCGCAAAGGCTCGAGCTTCTGGCAGGGAGTGAAGCGCTTTTTCTCGGGCGCGAGCGACGTGAAGGTTCCGCTTTCGTTCGAACCGGGGGTTTTGATCGGGGGCAAGGTGACGTCGAAGGCGCGAGACGGCGAGAGCGCCGAGAGACGGAGCGAGCGCGCGGCCCGCGAGTGAACGGGCGGGGGTCGGGTGCAGCTCACCTTGCCCTTCGCTCGCTCCTATTCGCACGCTGTCGAATCGAGGCGCTGGCGCGCGCCGTCGCTGGACTCGGCTCCGGAACAGATTGCCAAGAAAATCCCTGGTTTTCGCTAGGAACACAGCGCCGTGATAGGCTGCTCGGAGTGGATTTCAAGACGCGCCGCGAGCTGTATAACGGCTGTCACCCTGCGGAACCCCTGGCGCCGACCGATCGGCGTAATGTGCCGTTCGACCAGTTCGAGGCGGCAGGCCACAAAGAGTACGTGCGGGGCGTCGATTGGGTGGACCGATTGGCGGTGCGAATCGAGCTTTCGGACGACCCTGTCTGCATGCTCTTTACGGGTCTGCGCGGTTCAGGCAAGTCGACGGAGCTCTTGCGGCTGCAAGCCCGGCTCAGCGATCCCCACCGCGCGCCTTACTTGGTCGTGGTGGTGGATGCGGAGGAGCATCTCGATCTGACCAACCCCGTCGACGTCCCCGACATCCTCGCGTCCCTGGTCGCGGCCGCCGAGCAGCGTGTGCTCGAAGCCGAAGGAAAACCGGCCGAGCCGGGCTTTCTCGAGCGCCTTTGGACCTGGCTCAATAACACCGACGTCACCCTGAAAGAGGCGGAGTTCAGCGTCGGCGACCACGCGAAGCTCACGCTCGAGCTGAAAACCCGCCCCACCCTGCGGCAGCGAGTCACGCGCATCATCTCGAGTCACCTCAGCCACTTTCTCAAGCTGGTGCACGACGAGCTCGTGCTGCTGGACGGCCGCGCCCAGAAGTGTCGGCACACGGGCTTGGTGCTGATCCTCGATTCGCTCGAAAAGCTTCAGGGCATGAGCCACAACTACGACGACGTGCTGAGCAGCGCGGAGCGCCTGTTCGGCGGTGGCGCGCCGTACCTCACGCTGCCCGTGCACGTGTTGTACACGGTGCCACCGGCACTGACGGCGCGGCGCGCGTTTCACGACGTGAGTTTTTTGCCCATGGTGCTTTTGAAGCACCGCGACGGCAGCCGCAGCGAGCCCGGGTTTCGAGCGCTCAGGGAGCTCGTGCGGCGCCGCGTTACCGACGCAGAACTCGAGGCCCAGCTCGGTGGCGACTACGAGGCCAGGATCGCGCGATTGATCGAATGGTCTGGAGGCTATCCGCGCGAGCTCGTGCGGCTGCTGCAGAGCCTGTGGACCTACGCCGAGGCGCCGCTGTCCGATTCCGAGCTCGCCCGGCTGTGTCACGAGGTGACCGATAGCTATCGCAAGGTGATCCGGACGAGCGACATCAAATGGCTCGTCCAGGTGGCCTCGGAGCATTACGCGGCCACGGACGACGAAGCAGGGCAGCAGAGCGCCGACCGCATGCTCTCGAGCAACGCCGTGTTGCGGTATCTCAACAACCAGGACTGGTTCGATCTGCATCCCGCGGTCCGCGCCGTGCCGGAAGTTGCAGCCGCGATTGCGCGGAGCAAGCAGAAGAGCAAAGCCCCGCCCTAGGCAGGTCCGTGACCGATCTCGCGCCATCCGCCGAAGACCGATTCGGCGCCGATCCCGAAGCCACGAGCCTGGTTCAGGGCGTGGCTCTCTCGAGTGGCTTTCAGTTCGTCTTGGTGTATTGCGAGTCGAGCTTCGTCGTCGACGAGCTCGCTACCTGGCTCGAAGGGCGCGTGGCCATGCTGCGCGAAACGCCCACCGAGCGCTTTCGCCGCATCGAGGTCACGCCCCACCATCGACCCATGCTGAGCTTGGCCGAGCTCATCGACCAAGTCTTGGCGCCGCTCCTGTCGACATCCACCGCCGAGCCGCGCCCGATCCTCGTCAACGCCTCGGTCATCGATCGGAAGCACGACCCGATTTGGCACGCGTTTTTGGAGCGCATGAACGAACGCCGCAATGCCATTCAAAAGCGGCTTCACGCTTCGTTGATTCTCGCCCTGCCGGAACGCTTCGCCCAGGTATTCCCGTCACTCGCGCCCGACCTGTGGTCGGTGCGCAGCCTCGAAGTCACGATCGATGCGTCGCAATACGCCGCCCCGAAGGATCCGCAAGCATTTCAGATCACTGAAATGCAGATCAGCGAACCGACCGTGGTTTCGCAATCCGACTCGGCTGATGCTCTGGTCGAGGCGAGCACGCTTTCGGCCGAGCTCAACGCGGCCGAGGCCGATTACAAGGCACACCCCGACGACACGCGCGTTCGCCGGCGATTGGCGATCTGGCTCGAACGCGCGGCGGCGCACGCTCAAAAAGCCACCCGGTACGAAGAAGCGCGCGACTACGCCGCGCGAGCCAAGACAATTTTGGAATCACTGGTCGGGGAGGATGCAAGTCACCCGTTGTTGCCTGAGCTCGCAAGGAATCTGGGTAGGCTAGCAACCCTAGAGAGTGCCTTGGGGCAGCGAGAAGCGGCGTGGGAGCTCGCGACCAAGGCGGTAGACATTGGGCGGCGGCTATCCGCAGCGCGGCCGGATGCGTTTCTGCCCGACCTGGCCATGAGCCTGAGCAACCTCGGCAACAGCCTGAGCGAGCTCGGACAGCGCGAAGCGGCCCTCGTTGCGACCCAGGAGGCGGTCGAGCATCGTCGCAAGCTCGCCGCCCAACGCCCCGATGCCTTCTTGCCCAACCTCGCGGCGAGCCTGAACAACCTCGGCAACAGGCTGAACGCGCTCGGACGGCGCGAAGCCGCCCTCGACGCGACAGAGGAGGCCGTCGAGCAGTATCGCAAGCTTGCGGCCGAGCGCCCCGATGCCTTCTTGCCCAACCTCGCGGCGAGCCTGAACAACCTCGGCAACAGGCTGAACGCGCTCGGACGGCGCGAAGCCGCCCTCGACGCGACAGAGGAGGCCGTCGAGCAGTATCGCAAGCT
>DASWGX010000099.1:0-3689 GCA_036393455.1 Polyangiaceae bacterium | reverse complement strand
AGGCACGCACTTCGTTCAAGAAAACGCCGCGTGCTTTTTCGACGGCCAGGCGCGCGAGCTCGACGCGGACGCGACGTTCGAGGCCGCGGAGCTCGAGAAGATCGAGAGCGCGTTCATCAACGAAACACCGCCCAACGACGGCCATCGCCGGAACATCCTCAAGGCCTCGCACACGGCATTCGGCGTCGGGCTCGCGAAACCCGAAGGTGTGCCGCAACCCTGCATGGCGCAGGAGTTCGTCGACGCCTACGGCGAGTACGAGCCGCTACCGGCGACCGCGCGTGTCGGCGAAGTCGTGCTCGTGGCGGGCGAAGTGCACGCTCCGGCGAGCTTCGGCGGCGTCGGCATCGCTCGCATCGCACCGGCCGAACCGCTCGATGCCCGGCACTTGAACGAAACCTCGACGTATCCGATCCCCGAGCCTCGAACTCTCTACTTTCCCAAGGGCTACGAAACGCCGAAGCCGGTGGAGGTCGACGGCAACCGTTTCTCGATCGAGGTTCCGCTCTCCGAAGGAAGCCAACAGGGTCGCTACGAGGTCAGCGTGTGGGCGCGCCTGCCGGACACCGGAGACTCGATGGTCGCCATCAGCTTGAGGACCGTCCTTTTGAAGTGACCCGCGTGGGCCCGGCCACCCGGGCCGGCTGCTCTCGGCCTGAGGGTCGTCGGTGCCGTAGGGTCGCGCTCGCCGCCACGCGTGACGCTCGCGTCGGGTCCCGAGTATGCTCCAGCCTCTTTCGGCTCAAGGAGCGATTCACGATGGCGACCAAGAAAAGGACGAGTTCGAAAAAAACGGCGAGCACCAAAAAGAAGAGCGCCGCCAAGGTTCTGAACGGCGCACCGAAGCGCAAGACGAACGGCGCTCCGATGGCGAAGTCCGCGCCGACAAAGCCGAAAAAGGCTAGGGCCTCGAGTTCCGACACACCCGCGTCGGGCGGCGTCGGAGTCGGGGACACTGCGCCGGCCTTCGACCTCGTCGATCACGCGAACAAGCCGATCTCTTCGAAGTTGCTGGCCGGCAAGTCCTACGTCCTCTATTTCTATCCGAAGGACGACACGCCCGGGTGCACCACGGAGGCGTGCGGCTTTCGCGACGAGCTACCCAAGTTCAAGAAGGGTAAGGTGTTGGTGATCGGCGTGAGCCCCGATTCGCCGTCGAGCCATGCCAAGTTCCGTGACAAGTACCAGCTGCCCTTCACGCTGGTGAGCGACCCGGAAAAAGCCCTGATCAAGGCCTACGGTGTTTGGGTGAAAAAGGTGAACTACGGCCGCGAGTACATGGGCGTCGAGCGGAGCACGTTCCTGATCGACGCCAGGGGCCGCGTGAAGCAGGCGTGGCGGCGTGTGAAGGTGCCGGGGCACGTCGAAAAGGTGCTGGAAGCGACCAAGGCGCTCGATTCATGAATCGCCCCGTTTTGACTGCGCGAGCGCGTCGCGCGGCCTGGGCGGCGGGGTTCTTCGTGGCGGGCGTTCTCGGCTGCGAGAGCTCGGGAAAAGCGAGTGCGGAGCAAGCTCGGTCGCACGTCGTCTTTCTCCAGGAGAAGGCGAAAGAGGACGTGACGGAGGTACAGAAGGGCTTGCCGCTCGGCGTGCCGCACCTCGTCAAACTATTCGAGCAGGAAGGCACGCCCGAGACGCGGGCGGAGCAGGCGCGCGACCTATTGGAAGACGCGCGCGACAAGGTCCAGGATTTGCGCGTGGCGAAGAGCACGTTCTTCGCCGTTGCGGGCAAGGACGGCATAGTGATCCGCAACGATCGCGAGCAGGACGCCATGGCGGGCAGGGCGTTGTTCGCGTCGTTCCCCGAGCTGAAGCGTGCTCTCGAAAGTAAGTACGTCGAGTCGCGCGGGAGCATGCCCGAAGCGGCGGGTGTACGCGGGCGTCCCGATGGTCAGTGGGTCGCCGCCGCGCCGGTGAAGGCCGGCGGCGAGGTGCGCGGGCTCTACGTCACCGGCTGGTCTTGGTCCGCCTACGCGTACCGCATGGAGAACGCACTGCGTTCGGAGCTGAGCTCGAAGCTCGAGGGTGTCGAGACGCTTCCGCTCTTGTACGTGTACATGATCGTCGATGATGCCGCGTATGGAGCGCCGGTCTCGCCCGACGTCAACGCCAAGGCGATCGTCGCGATGAAACCCCTGGAGAAGGCCAGGGCCGAGCCGTTCGCGACCGAGATCGAGATCACCGGACGGAGCTTCGGCCTCGCGGTCGGCCGCGTCCCGGAGCTCGGCAAAGACGTCGCGATCGCGGTGCTGCGCAGCGAGACCTGAGCCCGAAAATCAGGCGTCGCTTTCGGGGCGGCGGTGCTTTCGGCGCTGCTTCGGTTTCTTCCTCGGCGGGGCGTCCTCGCCGCCGCGGCCAAAGCTGTGAAGCCCCCACATGGTGGCAACGATGCCCGCGACGATGACGGCGCCGCCTACGCCCTCGGCGTCGGAGATGCTGAGGAGGATGCCGACGACGGTCGCCGTGGCGCCAGCGCCGAGCAGTCTCCGAGCCCTCGTTGGCGTCAAGCTGAGCGCGGATGCCGTGCTCATGGGTTTGCCCCGTGTCACGGCCACCCCTCGGCGTGAGCGCGCACCAGGAAGTCTCGCACGTCGCGCGCGAGCTTGCGCTCCGCGGTAATCGTCGTGGCTTCGCGCTCGGCGCCGATGAAGTCGTCGTAAAGGTAGTCGGAGTCGTAAAGGACGAGGATGCGGGCGTCCGCGTCGGCGCCGGTGCCGCGCACGAGCTGCAAAGCATCGCCCATCGACGGGTTGCGCGGCGGCAGAGCCACGCCGAGGCGCTGTCGTTCCGTCGGTGTGATGTAGGCCACGCCGTACTTGTGACCGTCGGCGCCGACGTCGACTTCCAACGCCTTGCCCGCCGCGAGCTCGACGCTGCGGCCCGGCGCGGGCGCGTCACGCTCGTCGCGAAAGGCGGTGGCGATGACTTGAATCGCGCGCCGCTCGTCCAGTGCGCGCGTCGGGTTTGCCGCTCGCGGCGGGGGGTTGGAACAGCCGTGAGCCGTCAGGACGGCCGCCACCACGACGAGCATCCGACAAAGTGCGTCGAGCGGTACCGAGCGCCGGCGGTGGCCCCGGAACGCTTTCATCGCAGCAAAAGGTAGCCAAGTGCCTCGGCTTTCGCTAGCTCTCGACCACATGCCTCGGGCTGGCCGCATCACCAACCTGCTGGCCGGCGCTGTTTGGGCCGGCATAATGGCAGGTTGCGCCCGGCCCGCGATGCCCGATCCCAGGGAGGCGCTGGCGCACTACACGCGCGCCGTCGAGGCCGGCGACGACCAGGCCCTGTACGAGCTCATGACCGACAGCGCGCAGCGCCGTTACGGCAGGGCCGGCGCCCGACGACTGCTCGGGGACGCCCGCCCGGAGCTCTTGGCCCAGGCCAAGGCAGTCGAAAATGCCACGTCCGAGGTCGAAGCCCAGGCGGAGCTCCGCTTCGCCGACGGGGAGACGGTGCATCTGTCACTGGAGCAGGGGAGCTTTCGGGTCGATGCGGCCGGCACGCTGCCCGCGCGAGCCCGCACGCCGGCCGAGGCCCTCGACGAGCTTCGGCGTGCGCTTTCGCGCCGCAGCTACCCGGCGCTCTCGCGCGTACTTTCGAGCGAGGCAGCGGTTTCGATGGAGGACAGTCTGCGCTCCCTGGTCGAAGGTTTGAAAGATCCGCGCACGCTCGACGTGCGCTTCTCGGGC
>DASWGX010000098.1:0-4210 GCA_036393455.1 Polyangiaceae bacterium | reverse complement strand
ATCGAGCA
Source organism: Polyangiaceae bacterium (assembly GCA_036393455.1). Taxonomy (GTDB): domain Bacteria; phylum Myxococcota_A; class Polyangia; order Polyangiales; family Polyangiaceae; genus DASWGX01. Next base: position 4,202 of record DASWGX010000098.1, on the reverse strand, counting down.
ATATCGTCGCCTCGTGCTCGAGCCGTACGAGCCGTTCGGTCTGCAAACGGTAAGCGATGAGATCGGCAATCGAGAGGATGCAGAGGCCGTGCTCGGCCGCGAAGACTTCGAGGTCCGGCATGCGCGCCATGGTGCCGTCGTCGCGGATGATTTCGCAGATGACGCCGGCGGGGTTGAGGCCCGCCAGCCGCGCGAGGTCCACCGAGCCTTCCGTTTGTCCGGCGCGCACGAGGACGCCGCCGCGCCGCGCTTGGAGCGGCAGCACGTGCCCGGGCACGACGATGTCCGCCGGGCGCGCGGTCGGGCTCACCGCGACGCGAATGGTGTGAGCTCGGTCGCTCGCGCTGATGCCGGTCGTGACGCCGTGAGCGGCTTCGATGCTCACGGTGAACGCGGTGCCGAGCCGCGGGCCTTCGCGGCCGGGGGCACGCATCATCGGCAGCTCGAGCCGCTCGACTTGTTCTTCGGTGAGCGTGAGACAGATGAGGCCGCGGCCGCGCATGGCCATGAAGTTGATGGCGTCCGCGCTGACGCGCTCCGCGGCGATGCACAGGTCGCCTTCGTTCTCGCGGTCTTCGTCGTCGACCAGGATCACCATCTTACCGGTGCGGACGTCGTCGATAGCTCGGCGCACGCGCTCGAGTGGCTCGGCGCCGATGTCGAGCGCACGCGGTGATTCCGTTCCGACACGGCCGGTCACGCGCGTGCCTCCTCGCTGGCGCGCACGGCGTAGCGCGCCAATAGATCGACTTCCATATTCAAACGCGTGCCGGCCGCAAGCGCGCCGAGCGTCGTGACCTTGGCGGTGTGCGGGATGAGCATGAGCTCGAACCAGTCGGCACCGACGGCATTGACCGTCAGGGACACCCCGTCGAGCGCCACGGATCCCTTGGGCGCGACGAAGCGGGCGAGCGCGACCGGCAGCGCGACGCGCACTCTGGCGGCATCGCCCTGCGGTTCGACGGCGAGGGCCTCGACGACGGCGTCGACGTGACCCGTGACCCAGTGTCCGCCGAGACGGTCTCCAACGCGGAGCGAGCGCTCCAGGTTCACGCTGGCGCCCGGCGCGAGCAACGCGAGCGTGGTCCGTTCCAGTGTCTCGGTGGTGAGCTCGACCGCGAACGTCGCCTCGTCGCTGTCGACTACGGTGACGCACGCTCCGCTGACGGAAATCGATTCTCCGACGTCGAAGCGCCCGAGCGCGTGGCCGAACCGGACTCGATGCCCGAAGGGGCGGGCCTCGCTTCGGGTGAGCCGCGCCGTGGCTTGTACCAAGCCGGTGAACATGACGCTGCCATAGCATAGGCGCGCCGGGAGCTCGGCTTGCCGGAGCGCGGGAAAGCCGGCAGGCTAGCCGCGTGCAGAGAGTGCCCGGGTATCTCTTCCGCGCCGGCATCGGCGCGGCGGTGCTCTTCGGGGCGGCACCGAGCTGCGGCCCGAGCGTTCAGAACATCTACGAGGGGAATCTGCGCTTCGAGCACTGCTACCGGCTCGACCTCGACGGGCGCACGGCAAAGGAGCACCGCGAGCGCTGCTGGCAGCGCTGGATCGAGGTCTACAGCTTCGGCCAAACACGCGATCGGATCGAGTACGCGCGACGGCGCGTGCGCTCGATCGAAAACGGCGACGTCGATCGCCCGATGCTCAACGTCGATTCACCGGAGGCGCGCGAGGCACGGCAGTTCTATCTGTCGGTGCCGGCTCCGACGAGCGCGCATTCGCCGCCTCCGCCGATCGCGACGCACTACTACGGTCCCGACAAGCCCCCCGGGCCCGCCGCGCCGGGCGACAGTTGCGTTTCGCGATGTCGTTCGGTGCGGGCTCGATGCCTTGCCGACTGCGGCACCGGGCCCGCGGAGTCGAGCTCCGGCGGCAAGCCGAACCGCGGCGGCAACGCGGATATCGGCGGCAAACAGGGGGACGGTGCCGCTACGGGGGTTGGCGGAGGGGCTTCTGGCCCGAGCTGTCGCTGTGACGAGGATTACGGGAGCTGTGTTCGGCGTTGCTTCGGAGGCGATTAGTTGACGTCCGGCGCACACCGGCGTTAACCGTGCTGAAATCAGGTCCATGCCGATGCCCGTCTCCCCCCCAGCGAAACTTGCCGTGAACGGCTCGGAACCCGAGTCGGAGTCGGAGTCGGAGTCGGAGCCCGCCCCCCCCACCAGCGACGTCAGCGCCACCGTGACCCCCCTGCCGCGCGTGCTGCGCCCGCCCCGGGCCGTCCCGGCGGACGCCGTACGCCCGACCCGCGCGGAAGTGAATCTCGCCAACCTACGCCACAATCTTCACGTGGTGAAGCGGCACGCCGGCGTGCCGGTGTGGGCGGTACTCAAGGCCGACGGCTACGGGCACGGTTCCAAAGCCGTGGCGCGCACGCTCGAACGCGCTGGAGCCGCCGGCGTCTGCGTGGCGCTGGTCGAAGAGGGCGTGGAGCTGCGCCAGGCCGGCATTCGTGCCCCCATCCTCGTCATGGGCGGCTACTACGGGGAGGCGTGGGGCGAGCTGATTCGCCACCGTCTGACGCCCGTCCTCTACGACGCGGGTCAGATCCAGTCCCTGGCCGCGGAGGTTCGCTACCTCGAGGCCGCGCCGGTGCCGGTTCACCTCAAGATCGACACGGGCATGGCGCGCCTCGGCGCGACGCCCGCCGAGCTGCCCGCCGTGGCCGAGCTCGTCCGCTCGACGCCCGAGATAGAGCTCGAGGGCTTGATGACGCACTTGGCCTGCGCCGACGCCGGGGAAGATCCGAGCGTCGATGCTCAGCTCGACGGGTTCGACGAAGCGGCGAAAACCCTCGCCGCGCACGGCCTCGTGCCGCGGCTCACCCACGCCGCCAACAGCGCCGCGTTGTTCGACAATTGCCGCTCGCGGCTCAGCCTGGTGCGGCCAGGCCTCGCGTTGTTCGGCGTCGACCCGCGCGGCAAGAGGGGCGAGCTCCGGCCGGTGATGCGCGTCTCGACGCAGATCATCGCCCTGCGCGATCTCGCTCCCGGGCAATCGGTGGGCTACGGAGCCACCTTCCGCGTCACGCGGCCGAGCCGCATCGCGACCGTGCCCATCGGGTACGCCGACGGCTTGAGCCGCGCGCTTTCGAATCGCGGCGCTCTTCTGGTGCGCGGCCGCCGCGCGCCGATCGCTGGCGTGATCAGCATGGACATGACGATGCTCGACGTGACCGACCTGCCGGGTGTTTCGCTGCGCGACGAGTGCGTCGCCCTCGGCGCGCAGAAAGGGCCGCTCGGCCAGGGGGAAATCGGCGCCGAAGATCTGGCCCGGGAACTCGGCACGATCCCGTGGGAAGTGCTGACCAGCATCTCGCGCCGCGTGCCCCGCTTCTACCGCGAGCCTTGAGCGCGCCCCTACTCGGCGAAGGTTTCCGAAAGCATCAGCCGTTCTTCGTTGAGGGCTTCGGCGACCGGCGCGACCCGCGCGTCCGCGCGGATCAGCGCAATCAAGTGACCCATCGCGACGCGATATGCCTCCGGAGCGAGCTCGCCGCGCAAGAGCTGAACGCGGAGAAAGATGCCCGCCGTCTGCACCACGTCGCACAAGCAGTAACTCCGCACCTCTTGCAGCCGTCCAGCGTGCACCAGGGGCCCGACGTCCTTGCCGTCCAGACCGACCTTGCCGGGCATGCCGCACAGCTTGGCGATCACGTCGAGCTTGCTCGGTTTGGCCGCGCCGAAGTCCGCGACGTAGTCCATCAGGTCGAGGTGCCCCTCGGGTGAGAACCGGTATCGAATATCGCGCGACTGGTAGTACTGCTTGAGCGGAATCCCGTAGCGCAAGCAACGCGTGGCGATGACCGGTAAGTCGAACCCGCGCCCGTTGTAGCTCACCAGACAAGGTTGTTTTTCGTCGAGCAGCCTGGCGAAATCCGTCAAAATGCCGGGCTCCGTCTTGGCCTCGCTCACGATACCGAGGCGCCGGGGCTCGTAGCCCGGGCTCAGCCACAGAGCGCCGATGGCCACGACTCGGTGATGGGGCGGGGCCGGGAGCCTTTCTGCCTCGCTCGATTCGGCGATGGGCAGCTCCGGATCGAGCACGGTTTCGATGTCGAGGACCAAAAAAGGCGGGGCCAAGCGCTGCCCAGCATGGACTTTTGGCCTGGCCCGGGTCAACTGACGGGGGGCTGGGCGCTTCGGGCCTAGCACCGGGGCCACCCGGTCAGCTATCCTGCCGCACCAACAGCCATGGACTGG
>DASWGX010000097.1:0-10127 GCA_036393455.1 Polyangiaceae bacterium | reverse complement strand
GTGTGGTAGCCGTGGCTCGACGACGTCGTCGAGCGGCTCCACCGGTTCTTTGCCGGACGTGGCCAGCAATGGAGAGGGCGGGGCCGCCGGCGCCGCGGGCGCTCCGGGGATGGAGGTGGAGGACTCCGGATGGCATCCGACCAAGTAGAGCTGCGCCGGGACGGGCGCTGGGGTGGGCGAGTCACGAACCGAGCCCTTCCCGGCGAGGACCCATCCATCGACGAGCTCGACGCCGAGGACAGGAGCGAGCTCTCCCAGGTATGGCACGCACGCGCCGCGAGCGAACGGCGCGTCGCCGAGTCCTTTCGCGTGATCGAGGCGGCGCTGCGTCGCCTCGGCGCTCCTTCCGACCTCGTTCTGCTCGCGGAGCGAGCGGTCGACGACGAGCACCGGCATGCCGAGCTCTGCCGCCTCGTGGCGTCGCGCTTTCACGGCTCCGAGCTTCCGCCTCCCGAGGCCTTGCCGCACGCCGTGCCGGCCCATCGCGGCGCTAGCCACGAGCTCAAGCAATCGTTGTTCGTGATCGGTCAGAGCTGCATGAACGAGACGCTGGCGAGCGCGTTCCTCGAGAAGTCGCTCAGCGCCGCCGCGGGGCCTACGGCGGACGTCGCGTTGCGAGAGCTCTTGTCGGACGAAATCGATCACGCGCGCCTGGGCTGGGCGTACCTCGCGACCACGACGCGCGAGCAGCGCGCCGAAATCGGTCCCTGGCTCTTGCCGATGGCCAAGGCCAACCTGCGCATGTGGCGCGAGTCGCCGCGCGCGTACCCGGATCGCGCGCGTCTCTGGGAACAGGGCGCGCCGTCGCGCGACATGGTCGAGGAAGCGCTGCTCACGGCCCTCGGTGAGTTGATCGTTCCCGGGCTTGCCAGGTTCGACTTGCCGACTGAGGGAATAGTCCGCTGGCTCGCCGACGGCGCGAAGACGAGCTAGTTTCGCGCTCGGGTCACGAGCAGGTGGCGACCTCGTCGTTGCCGGCGCAGTTGCAAGTGACGTCCACGCGGGTGGCCAGCGCTTCCGCTTCACACTGCGGATAGCTCGCATTGCCGTTGATCGTCAGCGTCGTGACGTCGGCGAGAGCGTCCAGCTCCAACGTCATCAGCGTGGAGTTGCCGGTGAAGTCGAGCGTGCCCACCTGCGTCAGGCTGCCAAGATCGACGGTCTCGAGCAGCCCGTTGCCCGTGACGCCGATGGCAGTCGCCATGACGAGCTCCGAAAGACCCGAGATTGCTTCCAGCCCGTCGTTGCCGCTGATCGTCACGTTGCCCACTTCGGTCACGCCTTGCAGCCCCTCCACGTCGGCGAGCAAAGTGTTGCCGGCGATGGTGATCGACGTGAGCGTGAACGCCGCGTTCTCGAGCCCGCTCATCGAGGCAAGCACGGCGTTGCTGGCAACCACCAGCTGCGCGGCGGCTGCTCCGGCCTCCGTGAGGCCCGACAGGCCGTCGAGCTCCGCCAGCAGCGAGTTCCCCGAAACGATCAGCGAGCCGCCCAGGTGCTCGAGGCCGGATAGCCCGTCCACCTCTTCGAGGGTTGCGGCCGTGTCGATCTCCAGAGCTCCGCTGACCCAGCGGATCGACTCCAGACCGTCGAGCGAGGAAATGTCGTCCGCCGTGATCGAGAGCCCGCCCTCGATCTTCGTGCACTCCTGCTCGGCGAGCTCGGTGAGCGCCTCTTCCGAGTCGATTTCGAACGCGTCGCCGGAGGGCGTGCACACCACGGCGCAACCGATATCGTCGTCACAGGTGAGCCCGTCGTTGCACTCGTCGGTGACCGTACAGGCGCAGCCGAGCTCTCCGCAGGCGTCGCCGCCGCCGCCGCCGCCGTCGTTCGCACCGCCGCTGCCCGCCGCGTCGCCACCCTCGCCACCCGAGCCGCTGTCCGACGACCCGCCGACGCCGGCGCTCGTCGCGCCGCCGGTACCGCCCGTGCCGCCCTGACCCGTCGTGGCTCCGGCGCCGGCTGCCATGGAGCCGGTGCCGCCGGTTCCTCCAACTCCGCCGGAGCTCGACGCACCGCCCGACGTTCCCGTCGCGCTCGTGCCCGGGTTGCCGTCGCTTCCGCACGCGAGCACCAGTGCGGCCACGGCGATCGCCGGATGCAGCCCGGGAGCGCTGGCTTCAAATACGTTTCGAGTCCCTTCCCTGTTTCTTTTTCCGGTCGATGTCATCGCACGCTCCGCTCGGAAAGGTAGCGGACGCGCGCCACAATTCCAACCCCGTTCGCCCGCCAGCACTGCGGCGCTTTCGTTGCAGCCTTTTTTCTTCCCGTGAGGTACTTTTCTCGACGCGGTTTCGTCGCCGGCACGTTTTTCTCGGGGCCGCTTTCTTCGTCAGTGCTTCGAGGGCGGCCTTGCGATCGAAAGCAAAGCTTCCTTCCTTGGCGGCTCAATCGCAGCTCGCCGTCTCGTCGTTGCCCGAGCAGGCGTCGTCACAGACGCCCCCGAGGCGCTCGTCGAGCGCGTCCACCTCGCACTGGGGGTAGCTCTCGTTGTCCCTGATGGTGAGCGAATCCGCCTGCTCCAGCTCCGAAAGATCCAGCTCCTGCAGCGCGGGATTGTCCGCCACCGTGAGACCTCCGACCTCCATCAGGCTTCTCAGGTCGACGTTCTCCAGCGACGCGTTCATGGCGACGATCACCGTTCCGCTCACCGAGGCGAGCGCCGTCATGGCCAGCGCCTCGAGCGCCGGATTGTCCGTTGCGAGCAGGGACGCCGCCTCGCCGAGGGCCGGCAGCTCGGCACGCACGAGCTCTTGGTTGCCGTTCAGGATGAGCGACGTTGCGCTGGCGAGCTCCGACAGCCCCGAGATGTCCGTCAGGTCTTGGTTGCCGACGATGGTCACGCTCTCGGCGGCCGGGATGCCGCCGAGGCCTTCGAGCGTGCCGAGCGCGCCGTTGCCCGAAACCGTGATCGAAGCCAGCGTAAACGTCACGCTTTCCAGACCGCCCAGCGTGGCGAGCTCCGCGTTGTTGGTGACGACCAGCGATGCGGCCTCGCTCTCCGAACCGATCTCCGAGAGTGCGGTGAGCCCGGACAATTCCGAAAGCGCTGCGTTGTTGGCGAGGATCAACGAGCCTCCGACGCTCTCGAGGCCGCCGAGCCCTTCGACGCCTTCGAGACTGTCGGCGCCGACGATCTCGAGATCGCCCGTGATGGTCCGGATCGATTCGAGCCCTTCGAGGTTCGCGACGTCGCTTGCGGTGATCGAAAGGCCGCCCTGTATCGTGGTGCACTCCGCCTCCGCCAGCTCCGTCAAAGCTTGCGCCGAGTCGATTTGGATGAGGGCTTCGCCTTCCGCGCAGCAGCCGGAGCCCGGAGCGCACTCCCCGCTTCCACCCGCTCCGCCGGCTGCGGAGTCAGAGCCGGTCTCACCGCCAGCGCCCGAACCCTCGCCGCCGGCGCCGCTCGAGGAGTCCAGCGACGCGTTACCCGTGTCCGAGCCGCAACCGACGAGCGAGGTGGCGGCGAGCCCCACGAGAACCATGGCCGCGGACATGATCGAACGAATCTCTTCAGCCGCTCTTTTTCCCAACCCTGCTTGCACTCAATTCCTCCGATCAGGGCCGGAACTCGAACACCAAACGCCGTCGGTGTCAAACGGCGCAAGCGTGCCCTGTCGCAGAAGCAATACGGACCGTCACCCGGTGCCGCACCCACCCGTGCCGGGCGTGCCGGGCTCAGGTGAGGCCGCTCAGCGGTCCGTTCACGTAGCTGGGGTCGCCGAAGGTGGTTCGCGTGTCGCCGAACAGATTGAGGATCGCGATCAGAAGGTCGTTGTGCGACTGACTTTCGTATTGCAGCCAGCGCCCGCCTCGCAGGCCGCCACCGCCGCCTGCGAGCAGAAACGGCATGTCCGTCTTCGTGTGCTCGGGGGGGTGCGATATCTCCGAGCCGAAGAAGACGACGCTTTCGTCGAGGAGCGAGTGCCCGCCCATGTCGATCGCGTCCATTTGCTGCAAGAGGTAGGCGTGCTGCTCCGAATACCAGGTGGCGATCTGCTGGCACTCCACGGGACGGAAGTTGCCGTCGTGCTGGTAGTAGTGGTGGTGCTCCGAGAGGTTCAGCCAAGGGAAGGTGTGCTTGGCCTCGGTATCCGACCACTGGAGCGACGCCACGCCCGTCAAGTCGCAGGCCATTGCGGACACGAGCATGTCCATCATCAGCTTGCCAACGACGGGGATGGCCGCGTCGGACGAGGTATCCTGGATCGAGCCGTCGTCGGCCGAGTTGCGCCCGCTCGTGGGATCGTAGTCGGGCGTCTCCACGAATTCGGGAGGCGCGCAAGCACCACCGGGCGTGCCCAGCGTTCGCAGGCTCTCTTCCATTTCCCGAATCCTGGTCAGGTGTTCCTCGAGCTTCAGCCGGTCCGAAGCGCCGAGCCGTTGCGCCACCGAGGCGTAGCGACGGTCCAGAAAGTCCAGGATCGAGAGCTTGCGCTGGACGTTCGCGGTGGCCTCGCCGTCGTCGCCGGGTTGCAAGCCGCCGAAGAGCGAATTGAAGATGTCGGCGGGATCGAGGCGTGGCGGGACGGGGCTCGCGTTCGCGTCGTTCGCGAACGTCATCGAGTTGATCGGATGCAGAAGGCCGTGGGACTTGCCCGTCGCCCACCGGATCGCGATCTCGATGCTGCTCCGCGGTTTACCCTGGGAAGCAATGGTCGCGATCACCTGGTCCACCGAGGGGCCGGTGACGAACTCTCCCGCCGTCCCTTGCGGCATTCCGGTCAGCAGGGCGCAGATCCCCGCCTGATGTTGCTCGCCGACGGCGCTCTTCATGTCGAGCCCGCTCAGGACCAGCAATTTGCTCCTGACGGCTTCGAGCGGCGCCAGGATCGGGCTCAGCGTAAAGCCCGTTTCCGACCCCGTGGGATGCCATTGGTCCATGACGTTGCCGCCCGGCTGGTACACCGCGAGGAAACGCTGGGCGACGGTGGGAGCGGCGGCGTGCGCCGTGCCGACGGGCTCCATCGCCTCGAGCCAGGGCAGCCCAATGGCGATGCTGCCCGCTCCTCGAAGGACGTCTCGACGGTTCAAACGAAACCTTGCCATTACAGTTGCTCCTGAGGCGGCAGGTAGAGGAAAGCGTCGGTCTGCGTCAGCGCGAGCAGCAACGCTTTCACGTTGTACCCGGACTGCGCAAACGCCGTTTCCACGGTCGCTTGGGTGCACGTGTCTTCCCGCCCGAGAGTCTTTCCGTAGGCGTAGTTGAGCCAGTTTTCCGCGAAGCAATTCTGCGTGAGCTCGCTTGCCGCGAGCTGAGTCACGAGCTCGATCGGTCCGCTGAAAGGCGCGGGCAGATAGGGAAGCTCGCCGCTGGCGTCGATGGTGACGCCGTTCTCCTGGTCGCGCCAAAGGCCGACGGCGTCGTAGTTTTCCAGGGCAAAGCCGGGCGGATCCATGACTCCGTGGCAATTCCTGCACGTGACGTCTTCGCTGTGCTGGCTGTAGCGCTCGCGACCCGTGGCGCGGGAGGCGGGATCGGGGGGTGTGATGCTGCCGGCAATGGCTTCGGGCGGATCCGGCAGATCGACGCACATGATGTTTCGCAGCAGGAAGACGCCGCGCCGGACCGGGTTCGTGAAGTTCGAGATCGTCGTGCCCGCCTGAATGGCGCCCTGCGTGAGCAGTCCGAGGCGTTTCGTCGTGTCCACCGGCGCGACTTCCCACTGACCCCCGGGCGTCACGCCGGCGATGCCGTAGAAGTTTGCCAGCTGGTCGTTGACGACGGTGTACGGGGCCGTGAGCGCGGAAGGCCAGTCGCCGGGACCCTGGAAGATCACGTACTCCAGGAACAGCTGCGTTTCTTCACGCATCAGGCCGCCGATGGTCGCGGAGAACGTCGGAAACTGCACGGCATCGCGCGCCAAATCCGTCAGCGTGTTGAGGGGAAGAAAATGGTCGAAGAAGTAGCGGACCACCGGGCGCATTCGGTCGACGTTCTCGACCATTCGCGTCGCGTGGCTCCGCACGCCTTCGGCCGTCGAGAGCTCCCCGGAAGCCGCGGCGGTCACCAGTGTCTCGTCGGGCATGCTCCCCCAGAGCATGTAAGCAAGGCGCGTCGCCATTTCGTAGCCCGTCGGGCGCAGCAGCGACGGATTGGCCGCGTCAGGAGTTCCGAACTCGAGCCGGTACAGGAAATCCGGCGCTTGGAGCATGGTTTCGACGACCGAGGTCAGGCTGACCTCGAAGGTGTTTTCGGCGCGCAGCACCCGCTCCAGGGCCAAGAGCTCGTCGACCTCGGCCGGTTGCAGCGGGCGGCGGTAGGCGCGCGCCCCGAAAGTTTCGATGAAGGAGCGCGCGCAAGCTTCCTCCGTGTCGACCGTAGCGGTGCTGTAGCAGGGCGCCGCCGTGGCCAACAACGTCGCGGCGGAGCGCCCGGCCACGTCTTCCGCAACGATTCCGTATTGCTCGGCAAGGAAGCTGGAAACCGGCTGTTTGTCAGCGTCGTTGCCGTAACCGTTGCCGAGCACCTCGGAGGGGAGGGAATTCCCGGGCTGTGTCGTGTCGCCCAGCAGCGTCTCGACGGTATTGTTGTATTCGAAGCGAGTCAGCCTGCGCACGGGGGCGCGCCCCGGGTTCGTCGTGGTGGTGCACTCCGTGGGCACGCCGCCCGTTGCGCCTCCGCCCGAACCGGTTCCTCCTCCGGCACCCGTAGCACCCGCGCCGGTAGCTCCACTCGCCGCACCTCCGACGCCCGTGCCCGTAGGTGTGCCGCCGGTGTTTCCACCCACGCCGCCGCCGGAACAACCCAGCGCGCTCAGCGACGCGAACAGCGAAACCGCTGGGACAAGCTGGAGACTTCGAAGAAACTTCGCTCTTTGTTGCACTCTTGTCGGTTGCACTCCAGGACGCTCCTCGAGGTTTCGACCGAGTCTAGCAGCTCGGCGATGGTCTGTAAGGGTTCTTTTCTTGAGCTCACCCTTTTTTTGCGGGTCGCCTTCGTTATCCGCCATGTGATCCAGTGTGCGATGACAAGGTTGTATGATTTCACTCTGCATGAAGTTCACTCTGCATGAAGTTCACTCCGCGTGTACGAGCAGCCTCCCGCCGGCGTTCAAATGCTTGGGGCCTTCGCCCACACTGCGCGATTCTCATGGCTTTTTCGAAGCAGGGCCCGACATGGTGCCGTCTGTTGCCGAGCTCGGCGAGCTCCCAACGCCCTAATGCGTGCGGGCGGAGCGAAGCGGTTGGCTCGTTGTTTCGACTTATTCGAGATCGATCAAGACCAGCCGCGCATTGAGAGCCACCGGGCTGCCCAGACGCCGAGCGGCCGGCGCGTGCTCGCGCGGCGCGGCGAACAGCGTCGCGCCCGCGTTGCGGAGCGTCTGCGCTAGCCGCTCCGTATCTTCGAAGTCGAGGGCCGGTTCCCCTTGCCGGGGGTCGTGACGGCGCAGCACGACCGTCTGTTCGGGACGGCCGAGCCCTGCAACGACGGCGAAGAATCCGAAGTCGTTGGTGGCGATCGCGAGCTTGCCGTCGCTCGACAGAAACGCGCGCGCGCGGGTTCCGATTTCAGCTTCGTAGCGTCGATCGACGAAGGTTTCGCGAGCCACGTTGGGTCTCACGAACAAGCTTCCGGCGAGCACGGCCATCGCGAGCGCCGCGGCGAGCCGCGCTCGCGGACGCCAGCCGAACCGGCGCGCGGCGCTGGTAACGAGATCGCCGATGACGACGGCACAGGCGAACCAGAGCGCGAGTAGCGCGCGCTCACCGTGGTGCGTCGGAGCCCCGCCTCGCAAGGCGCCCGCCGTCAGGAAGAGCGGTATGCTGGCGAGCATCAGCGCAAACAGCGCGTAGCGCGCGAGCTCCGCGCGGAGCCCCGCGCGCCACACGACGGCGACCGCGACGCAGAGTGCGAGCAGGAGCTCGGGCTCGTGGAGGAACAAGTCGAACGGATAGCGCGTCAGGGCCGAGCCCCACGATTCCGATCCGCCCAGGGCGTGCTTGTATGCGGCGACGCGGTCGACGAAGAAGAAAGCGTTTCCAAAGGCGAGCTTGCCGTGCAAGAGCCAGAGCCCTGCGGGCAGCACGGCGACCAGCGCGGCAGCGAAGAGCGGCGCTTCCCGGGCTTTCGCAGCGCGAACCGCGAGGACGCCGGCGCCGGCCAGCGCGACCGGCCAGGCTTCGTAACGGCAAAGGCAGGCGGCCCCGAGTGCCAGCGCTCCAGCGAAGGCGCGAACGCTTTGCGATCCGTTTCCTGCGATGCCGGCGGCGCCGAGCGTCATCAGCGCGGCCGCGTACGCTTCGGGGACGGTCGCGACGCCGAGCAAGGCGGAATACGGGAAGGCCGCGGCAAGCCCGGCACCGACGAGCGCTCCCGAGCGCGAAGCTCCGAGCCAGCGCGCGGTTACCCAGACCGCCAGCGTGGCGGCAATTCCGAGCAGCACGGCGACACCCCGCGCCACCCAAAGATCGCGCCCCAAGAGCAGCATCGCCGCGCCGTTCAACCAAAATGGCAGCGGCAGCCAGCTCGTCTGGCTCGGGTCCCAGGCAGGCGCCCGAGCGAACTCTTGTGCGATGACGACGCGGGCGAAGTCGTCGTCGCTCACCGAACGAAACCCCGACGCCAGAACCGCGCCGGAAACCAGCGCTTTCAGAACGACGAGAACGAGCGCGCTCTTCAGGCGGACGGGGCCCGCGTCATTTCGCAAGCTACTCGGACTTGCCCGACTGTTCCGCGGGCGCTTCGGGCTGGGCCGGCGCTTCGGGCTACGGCTTCACCTGGGCTTGTTCCGCCCGCTCGGCCAGCGAATCGTCGGTGGACGAAGATAGAAAGGCCAGCGAGACACTGGTCGCGAAGAAAACGGTCGCCGTGACCCAGGTCGTTTTCGTCAGGAAGTTCCCGGCGCCGCGGCCGCCGAAGACCTGCTGAGCGCCGGCTCCTCCGAGGGCGCCCATGCCGCCGCTGCGCCCCGGTTGAATCAAGACCACAAGGATCAGAAACACGCAGGCGATCAGGTGAATCACCGTCAGGGGGGTTTCGATGAGCTCGGTCACGTACCGTCCTTTCGCCGGCCTCGTAGCACCGTATGGTGGCTGCCGCCCAGCACCATTTGCGCCTTGACGACGTTCAGCGTTTCGCCGCGGCTTCCACGATTTTCATGAAGCCGTCGGCGTCCAGCGAGGCGCCGCCGACCAGGGCGCCGTCGACGTCGACGCAGCGGAGCAGCCCTTCCGCGTTGTCGGCCTTGACGCTACCGCCGTACAGGATGCGCGTCCCGGAAGCGAGACCGGCGTCGCTGCGCGACAGCCGACTGCGAATAGCGCCGTGAACCTCCTGCGCTTGCTCCGGGCCCGCGACGCGTCCGGTGCCGATCGCCCAGACCGGTTCGTACGCGATGACGCCGAAACCGGGCTTTTGCAGCAGCGCCTGCGAGAACGCGTCCACTTGGCGGTAGACGACGTCGAGCGTCTGGTAGCCTTCGCGCTCCTCGAGTGTTTCTCCCACGCACGCGATGGGTCGCAGGCCGGCTTCGATCGCCGCGGCGACTTTCTCGGCGACCATGGCGTCGGACTCCCCGAAATGCTGACGCCGTTCGCTGTGACCGATGATCACCCAGCGGCAGCCTGCTTCCAGCAGCATGGGCGCGCTGATGGCGCCCGTGTAGGCGCCGGAAGACTTCGGAAACATGTCTTGGGCGGCGAGCTCGACGCTGGAGCCGCTGAGCTCTGCGGCGACGGCGGCAAGCGCCGTGAACGGAGGCGCCACGACGATCTCGACGTCCGAGACGGACTTCGACGCGCGGGCCACGTTGCCGGCAAGCTCGCAACCGGCGGCTCCGCCGTGATTCATCTTCCAGTTGCCCGCGATGAGGGGTTTGCGTTGACTCATGGATTCACGTCTCCAACGAAAAGGGGCTCGAGGCCCGGCAGTGCGCTACCGAACCAGAGCGCCAGGCCGTTGTCGCCGCCGAGTGACACATGATCGATTCGTTCGATGCCGGGGCCAGCCGAGGCCAGGCGCGTATCATCGCCGCCCATCACCGTAAAGGCCGAGACCTCGGCGAGCGCGCTGAGAAGCCCGGCCGAAGGGGCGCCACTTTCGCTCGCGGGACCTACCGAATCGAGGTGTCCCCAGACGACGGTGGCCTCGGCGCTCGAGGCGGCCCGCACGCACGCCTGGTCGG